>NZ_JALKFW010000189.1:0-46114 GCF_023243055.1 Frankia sp. AgPm24
CGGCGGGGTGGGGGGGCGCCCGCAACCCAATCCCCCGGGGGGGCGGCCGCGCGGGGCCCGCGACCATCCGGGCGGCCGCGGCGGCGATGGCGCTGTCGTGGTTGAGGATCGAGAGCACCAGCGTCTCCAGCAGGACCGCCTCCCCGAAGGTGCCCTCGACGACGAGGACGGGGGTGCCGGCGAAGAACGGCTCGCCCTCGGCGAACGCGTGGATGTCGCCGTGGAAGCGGTAGTCGGCCAGCCACGCCGCCGTGGCCTCGTCGACGACCCCGTCGGCCCGCAGGACGTCGAGTTCGGCCGGTCCGAAGTGGAAGTCGGCCAGGGCCTCGAGCAGCCGTCCGGTGCCGGCGAGCACACCGAAGCGGCGGCCAGGCGGCAACGCGCGAGTGAAGACCTCGAAGACCACATGGCGGTGGGCCGCGCCGGACTGCAGAGCGGCCCGCAGCATGGTCAGCTCGTAGCGATCGGTCATAAGTGCCGTGGACACCCGAACAGGGTAGGGACGATGCCCGTCAGATGCGCGCCGAGCGGTCACCGCGCGGCGCGCGGTGACGGCCGGGCGGGCCGCCGGGGTGGCCGTCGGCCGGTCGCCCACCAGGCAGCCGGCCCCGCGCCCACCGGGTCGACACCACACGGCACACATCGCCCACATCGACAACCAGGCGCATGAGAAGAACGGAGGCAGCGGATGGATTACCGGGGACGGTAAGAGCGCGGCGGGCCACTATGCGATGGTCTTCACTGTGGACCACAGCAATGCGGGCATCTTCCTTGTCGTGGTCGGCGGCGCACTCCTTGCGCTGCTGGTGTTCGGCGCGCGGGCGGGACGTGGGATTGCGGGTGACTTCTGGGGTCGGGTGCGCTTCCTGCGCTGGATACTGGTGGCGATCGTTGTTGTGATCATCTGGGATCTTCACGACGGCCTGTCAAACGGATGAGACCCATCCGGCGGGGTCACGGGACGCCACCAGACCGCCCCGAAGGGGAGTGGTCGATTTATGTCACTGCGCTCGCAGATGCCCGACTCGTTATGCTCACTTCGCGTAACACGTTTGTCGGACGAGAGGACTGCAGGTGACTGGTCACACCTGGCTCTGGACTCCGCCGCGGGCCACTCCGGCCAGCGTCGGTGTCGGCCAGCTCCTGAGGGCCTATCGACAGGCCCACGGGCTGACCCAACAGCAGTTGGCCGATCGACTCGGTTTCGACCAGTCGTACGTCTCCAAGGTCGAGAGCGGTCGGCGGGCGATCCACGACATCTCGACGCTGCGTCACATCGCCCGGAACCTGTCGCTGTCCCCCGAGGACGTGGGTCTGGCCCCCGGGGCGATGAACGACCGGCGCCGCGAGGCCGTCCCCCGCAGCGCCGCCGCCGAGCAGATCGCCGCGAGCCAGCGGGCCTGGCGGCTGACCCGTGACCACCTCAACCACCACCGGATCAGCCTGGCCCGCGCGGCCGTGCGGCTCTATCCGGAGACCGACCGGCTCGGCAGCGGGCTGCTGTCCCGGCCGGGCTGGGTGTGGGACCGGCCGGTCGACATCGACGACGTCCAGCTGCACTGGCGCGACGACGTCGAACCGCCACTGATCAAGGGCGACGAGCCGGAGACCGCCGGCAGCCGTCCGCTGCTCGGCGGCGCGAACGCGCAGACCCGCTACCAGCGCTACACCCGGGCGATGCGGGATCTGGACCGGCCGACCCTGTTCGAGAACCGGCTGAGCTTCCGGCTGGTCGACGTCAGCGGGGACGGCACCGCGCCGACGAGCGCGACCAACCGCCCCACCCTCGGTTTCGGCCACACCACCTACTTCGACGCGGTGGACGTGTGCGAGACGGTGGCCCACGAGGCGGCCGCGGCGATGGCGGGTTCCGGTCTGTCGTGGCCGGCGCTGCCGTTCCGGGCCCGGATCGGCAGCCCGTTCGACTTCGCCCGTCGGGTGGCGCTGCCGTCCATCAACACGCTGACGATCCGCCATGACCGGGGCGGGCAGGCCAGCTTCTTCCTGCATCGGCGCAGCGCCGGCTCGGTGGCCACCGCCGGTGGGGTCTATCACGTGATCCCCGCCGGGGTGTTCCAGCCGTCCGGGATCACCGCCGTGCACCATCAGGCCGACTTCGACCTGTGGCACAACATCATGCGTGAACTCAGCGAGGAGCTGCTCGGCAACCCCGAGCACGACGGCAGCTCGTCCCGCCCGATCACCTACGAGACGGACGAACCGTTCCGCTCGTTCGAGCAGGCCCGGCGGGCCGGGACGATGCGCGTGTCGTACTTCGGCCTCGGCCTCGATGCGTTGACCTTGTTCGGCGAGATACTCACCGTCGTGGTCATCGACGCGGACGCCTTCGACAAGCTCTTCGGTGGAATGGTGCAGAGCAACACGGAGGGATCCGTCGTCACCGCGGGCCCCAACCGGGCGGTGACCGAGGGCATCCCGTTCACCCATGCGGCACTGCGGCGCCTGGTCGACACCGAGCCGATCGCCCCGTCCGCGGCGGCCTGTCTCGAACTCGCCTGGCGCCACCGGGAGACCCTGCTGCCCGGCCTTCGGGTGCGGGCCGGCGCCTGAGCCGGGACGGGCTGATCCGCACCATGCGCGTACTCGTCACCGGCGCGTCCGGCTTCATCGGTGCGGTGGTCACGGACGCCCTGGCCGCCGCGGGCCACACGGTGACGGCGATGGTCCGCGACCCGGCCGCGGCCCCCACCTTCGCGCCGGGGGTCGAGGTCATCGTCGCGGATCTGCTGCAGCCGGCGACCCTGGCCAGGGCCGGCGTCACCCGCGGCTTCGACGGGGTGTGCCATCTGGCCGCGCTGACCCGGGTCCGGGAGTCCCGCACCGCGCCCCTGCGGTACTTCCAGGCCAATCTCACCGGCACCGCCAACCTGCTCACGGCGCTGGAGGCCGGTACCGAGCGGACCGGCGTGGCACCCGCGTTCGTGTTCGGTTCCAGCTGTGCCGTCTACGGCGACATGGACCTCACCGGTGTGCCGGAAAGCCGCCGGCCCGACCCGTCCAACCCCTATGGGGCGTCCAAGCTCGCCGCCGAACGGCTGCTGGGCCACCAGGCCGGCACGGGGCTGCTGGGCGGGGTGATCCTGCGGTCGTTCAACGTGGCCGGGGCGGCACTGGGGCATTTCGACTCCGATGACAGCCGCATCATCCCCGCGGCGGTCGCGGTCGCCAGCGGCCGGCGCGACGTCTTCCGGGTCAACGGGGACGGCCGGGCGCTACGTGAGTACGTGCACGTCGGGGACATGGCCGCCGCCTACCTCACCGCGCTCACGATGGCCGCGCCCGGACGCTGCGCGACCTACAACGTGGGCAGCGGGGTGGGGGTGAGCGTCATCGACGTGCTGGCCGCCGTCGGCCGGGCCAGTGGACGTCCGGTCCGCCGGGTGCACTGCCCACCGGTCGCCGAACCGCAGGCGCTCATCGGGGACAGCCGGCGCATCCGCGCGGAGCTTGGTTGGAACTCACCGTGTTCCAGCATTGAACGGATCGTCGCCGACGCGTGGCACCACGGCCGGGCCGCCGGTAGCACCGGCGTGCCGCCTCGGCAGCGCAACGTGCCGATCATCACCTGATCAACCCGCCCGCCCCACCCTATGATCATGAATGGCTTCCCCGACCCCGAAGGGCTGGCTGTGATGAGGGCGGACCTACCGGCAGGCCCACGGCCCTGCCATGTCTACGACTACGACGGCGAGCACCTCGGTTCCTTCACGAGCTGGTCGGCCGCGCACGAGTGGGCCCATCTGCAGGCGGCGATGGGCGGCGTCCTGGGACCCCTGGAGGTCGAGGACCGGCACGCCGGTGAACATCGTCAGGTCTGGGTGGACCGCTGCGCCGACGTCGGCCAGGCCGCGGCCGCGCAGCTGTGTGACGTTCTCGACTCCGCGACCCACATCCCCGCCCAGACCCGCCGCCCCGGCTGACCGGGCCGGTACCCTCCGGCCTGACCCGACCATCCGACCAGGGCATCAGCGGCCTCCCGGGTCGACTGGGTCGACATCACGGCGGTTGCGCCGCAGACTGTCCGCGAGCGGACATAGCGTCCGGCTCGTCGCGACGGTTGACCTATCCTCTGAAACCGAACGCGACGAAGCTTCCCGTGCCACCGGAGCTCGACGGGTCCGGCCACGGGCCACCCGACGGCATGCCTGTGCAGCTGGGCGCACTAATCTGACGTCTGTCGAGACCCGGCTCCTCAACCGGGACGGGCGCCAGCGGGGGACGTCCGCACGACCGACGACGAAACGCTCCTTGGGGGAGACGAAAGTGGACGAGCAGACCGCTGGGCCCGGCAAGGCGCGGCCTACCACCCGCCTGGTGGTTGATGTGGTCCGTGCGCTGCGGGGATGGGTGGTGGCAGCGGCCGGCGGTGTGCTTCTCCTGGGCTGCTACCTCGGTGTCTCCAAGCAGACGGATGTCGCCATGCAGCTGCCGTACGTGGTCTCGGGCGGCTTCGGCGGCCTGGCCCTGGTGCTCATCGGCAGTGCGCTGCTGGTCGCCGACCGGGTCGAGGCCACCCAGGCCGCGCAGGCTCGCGCCTCCGCCCAGGTGGACGACCTGCACTCGCTGATCATCGCCGCGGCCACCACCGGCCTCGAGGCCGAGGGCGGCACCGCCCAGCCCGGGGCGGAGGCCTACCCGCAGCAGAACGCCTACGCCAGCGCACCCGGCACCGCACCCGCCCGGCACGGCTAACCGGTGACCAGCATCGACCTGGGGCTAGCCGGCATCTCCCTGGGCGCGATCGCCGCGCTGTCCGGCATCGGCCTGCTGGTGACCTACCGCACGAACGGCGTCCTCAACCTCGCCCAGGGCGGGATCGCCACGCTGGTCGCCTATGTCTTTCGGGAGATGGTCGTCGAGTGGGGCCTGCCGATCTGGCTGGCCGCCGTCCTCGCCCTGGGGGTGCTGTCTCCGGGCATCGGCCTGCTGCTGGAACGGCTGGTCTTTCGGCCGCTGGCTCGTCGGCGCGCCTCAGCCGCCGAATCGCTGGTCGCGAGCCTCGGCGTGCTGGTGCTGATCCTCGGCATCACCGCCGGGCTGTGGGGGCTGGGTTCGCGAAGCGACGCACCGAGCATCTTCCCGGCGGATTCGGTGCGGCTGTTCGGTCAGACCCGCATCGGCGTCGACGCCCTCGCCGAACTGGCCATGGTCGTGGTGTTCGCGATCGTGCTCGGCCTGATCAGCGCGCGCACCTCGTTCGGCCGCCAGATCCGCGCCGTCGTCGACGACCGGCAGCTCGCCGAGCTCTCCGGCGTTCCCGCCGACCGGGTGGCCGCCGCGGGCTGGGCCGCCGGCACCACGCTCGCCGGCCTGACCGGTGTGCTGCTGGCACCCCGCTTCCAGCTCAACCCCTACGGCCTCACACTGCTGGTGCTGGAGACCTTCGCGGTCGTCGTCGCGGCCCGGCTCTCGAGCATGCCGGTCGCGGTGCTCACGGCGCTGGGCATCTCGATCCTGCAGAGCGAGCTGCGCCAGTTCACCCTGGACGGCGACGCCGGGCAGATCCTGACCGTCCTGCAGTCGAACCTGTTCATCGTCGCGCTGCTGATCCTGCTGCTGGCCGTGCCGAAACTGCGGGAGCTCGGTGGTGGTGACTCGGGGGCGACCTCGAGCTTCTCCAGCCGGGGCGCGCCGCCGTCCGGGCGGGTCGGTGAGGCGCGGTACCGCCGCGACTACCTCGGCAAGCTCGGTGGTTTCGCGCTGCTGCTCGCCCCCCTGACGTTCGCGCCTTCGGACCTGCGCTCGGCGTTCCAGGTGCCGGCCCTGGCGCTGATCTTCCTGTCGATGGTGATCGTCACCGGGTACAGCGGGCAGATCTCGCTCGGCGTCGCCGGTTTCGCCGGGCTGGGCGCGCTGCTGTCGCTCAAGCTCGCCAACGGCGAGCTGTTCGGCCTGCCGGCGTTGCCGGGTATCTGGGCGATGCTCGTCGGCGCGCTGCTGGTCGCCCCGGTCGGCCTGATCACCGGCTATCCGGCGATCCGCCGCCGCGGGCTGACCCTCGCGCTGACCACGTTCGCGGTCGGCGCGGTGGTCAGCCGGTTCGTCTTCGAGCAGCCGACGTTCGCCAGCGGCCTGTACATCGACCCGCTGACCGTGTTCGGGCACGCCCTGTCGGACAAGGCCTTCTACATCCTCGAACTGCTGAGCCTCGGGCTTGGCCTGCTGGTGGTGCGCAACCTGCACCACGGCCGGCTCGGCCGGGCGCTGCTCGCGGTGCGTGACCACTCCAGCGGTGCGGCCGCGGTCGGCGTCGACGTCCGCAACCTCAAGCTGCTCGCGTTCACCGTCTCCTCGGTGGTCGCGGGGCTGGGCGGGGCACTGCTGGTGCACTCCAGCTACTCGTTCGCCGCCGACGACTTCGCGCCGCTGCAGAGCCTGCTGTGGTTCACCGCGGTGGTGGTGTTCGGCGCCGACAGCGCCATCGGCGCGATCGTCGCCGCCGCGTTCATCGTCACGATCGACGTGCTCGCCCCCGCCGGCAGCTCGACGCTGGCCATCGGCATCCTGGCGCTGGCACTGGGCTGGATGCCGGGGGGTCTGGCCTCCGCGGTGCGCGGTGTGCTGCGGCTGCTCGCCCAGTACCTCGCCGACAGCTTCGTCGACCCCAACCAGCGTGCCCCCCGGCCGGTGCCGGTGCGCATCTCGGCTGTCGGCCATCTGCCGGCGACCGCCGGCATCGTGGGCAACACCGGACTGCCCGGCATCGGGGCGACGCTCGGCGCGGCCCGATCAGGCCATGTCACGCGCTGGCCCCTGTCCGAAGGGGCCCTCGGGCCGCTCGCCGGCGCACCGGCGCCGACCCCGTTCGGCGCCGCCCTGGTGGCCGCCGTGGCGCGGTACGCCGCCCAGGCCGACCAGGCCACCCGCGTCTCCGGGTCGACCAACGGGTCGGGGTCGGGCGGGGCGCTCGTCGGCTCGGCCGCCGCCACGGGCTCCGCACCCGCCGCCGCCGGCACCGTCGCGGGGCCGAGCACGGCGTCGGGTACAGGTACGGGTGGCGGTTCAGGTGCTGGTTCAGATGCTGGGACGGGGGTTCGGCGATGAGCCGTGGTGTTCTGCAGGGTGTGGGCCTGGTTCGCCGCTACGGCGGCCTGACCGCGGTCGATCATGTCGACCTCGTCGCCCCACCCGGAATGATCACGGGCCTGATCGGCCCGAACGGCGCCGGCAAGTCGACCCTGTTCAGCCTGCTCACCGGCGTTGAACAGCCCGACGAGGGCCAGGTGCTGCTGGGCACGACCGACATCTCCCGGATGCGCCCGGACATCCGTTCCCGGCGCGGTCTGGTGCAGACCTTCCAGGTGCCGTCGCTGTTCCCCACCCTCACCGTGGCGGACAACCTGCTCGTCGGGGCCGAGAACCGTCGCCGCGACTACGCCGGCGGCCTGCTGGGCCTGTCCGCGCAGGGCCGCGGCCGGGTCGGCCGGACGCTGGCCGGCCTGCTCGAACGCACCGGGCTCTCCCCGAAGGGCCCGGTGGACCAGGTCGTCGAGGAGGTCCTCGCGTCGCTGGGTCTGTCCGACATCCGGGACACGGTCGCCGGTACGCTGCCGACCGGCGCGTTGCGGCTGGTCGAGTTCGCCCGGGCCCTGTGCGCCCAGCCGGACGTCCTGCTGCTCGACGAGCCGGCCAGCGGCCTGGACAACGCCGAGACCGCGAAACTCGCCCAGCTGCTGCGCCAGACCGCCGCCCGCGGTGTCGGCATCCTCATCGTCGACCATGACGTCGACCTGGTCTTCTCGGTCGTCGACCAGGTGTACGCGATGGTCGGCGGCAAGGTCGTCGCCTCCGGGGACCCGCAGACCGTCCGCGACGACCCGACCGTGCGGTCGGTGTACCTCGCCCAGGCGCCGCTCGCCGCCGCCGGGCAGGCTCAGGAGAAATCATGACCTCGGTCACCGCGGAGCTCGAACTCTCCGGCGCCCGCGCCGGCTACGGCACCATCGAGGTGCTGCACGGCATCGACCTGGCCCTGCCCGCCGGCAAGGTGACCGCGCTGCTGGGCACCAACGGCGCCGGCAAGTCCACCACCCTGCGGGTGCTGGCCGGGCTGATCCCGCTGCGCTCGGGCACCCTGACCTGGCGCGGTGAGGACATCACCCGGATGTCCACCGTCGACCGGGCACGGCGTGGGCTGATGCTGGTGCCGGACGAGCGGGCCGTGTTCGCCACCCTGTCCGTCCGCGACAACCTGCAGATCATCGCCGAGGCCAGCGGCCATCCGGACATCAGCCCCGCGTTGGAGTCGTTCCCCCGGTTGAAGGAGCGGCTCTCCCAGCGGGCCGGTTCGATGTCCGGTGGGGAACGCCGGATGCTGGCCCTCGCCCGGGCCCTGCTCGCCCGCCCGTCGGTGCTCATGGTGGACGAGCTCTCACTCGGCCTGTCCCCCAAGATCGCCGCCGACCTGTTCGGCTGGCTGGCCACCGTCGCCGCCTCCGGCACCACCGTGCTGCTCGCCGACCAGTACACCGAGCAGGCGCTGGCCATGGCCGACCTGGTCTACGTGCTGCACCGCGGCGAACGGTCCTTCCTCGGCGCTCCCGCGGAGTTCGCCACCTACACCGCCACGGCCACCACCGCCTCGGTCTGACCCCCGCACGGCTCACGGCCCGGCTCCCCCCACCGGCTCGCGACCCGACCCGCGGCTCGCGACCCGACCCGACCCGAGTCCGGCCCGGCCATGGACTCACGCTGCGGCCACGGCCGTTGGTGTCCTCGCCATGGCGTCCGTGCCATGGCGTCCGTCGCTCTCGGTCAGCTGAGGTCGACGTTCCATGGCTGGGCCAGGTACGCCACACACGACAGCGGGCCCCGACCGGTTGCCACCGCGCCGAGGCGCGGGGTCCGGTCGGGGCCCGGTGATCAGGCCCGGTGGAGACGAGGCCCGCTGAAGCTCGTGGTGCGGTGGTGCGGTGGAATCGGTCAGCCGGCGGAGTACGGCAGGTACGGGACGTCGAAGCAGTTGGTGTTCATGTCCTTGACCTGGCTGACCCAGCCACCCTTGCCGCCGTTCGCCGAGTCCTGCCAGCGGGTGACGTTCAGGCAGGCACGGGACTGCGTCGACGGCGTCGCGGCATGCGTGAACGAGCGGTTGATCAGCAGGCCGTCACCGTTGTAGGCCTTGCCGCTGTTCATGAAGGCCTCGACGCACTTACGGGTCACATCCGCACCGCAGGAGCGGATGGCATCGGTCAGCCACTGGGCCGACGCGTAACCCTCCATCATCCACAGGTTCTCCTTGGCGACCCGGTCGGGTGCCGCGGCCTGAAGGTCCTTCTGGTACTGGGCGACCTGCGGAATGGAGGTGTCCGAGTAGTTCGCGGACTGGCTCGTCCCGTAGATGACGTTACGGCAGTTCGGTGACGCGTTGTAGATCTGACGGATGTTGTTCGCCATGCCCTGGGCCGTGGCGACCTTGGCCTGCAACGGCATCCGCTGGCTTTCGATCGAGTTGCACAGCTGGGCGTTGCCACCGTCGTCCATCGCGTCGAAGACCACCTGAACGCCGCGGCGCTTGAGGTCGAGCACCGCGGAGTCCCACGCCGGAGCGCCGAGGTTGATCTCCTCCTTGACGACCGTGTAGCCCTCCTTCTCCAGGCCGTTCACGATCGACGTGGCGTACCGCTGCGACTGGGCGACGTTGTAGTACACGACGCCGGCGACCTTCGCCTGCAGCTTCTCCTTGAACCAGCGGTAGATCTCGGTGCCCGCGTACAACGTGCCGTTGTAGCCGGGACGCTGGCCGTCGCGCGGGTAGGAGCTGCCGTAGATCGAGTACAGGTGCGGGTACTGGTCGTAGGAGTTGTCGACGGGCTGGCCGCCGATGTCCGGGACGCCCTTGGAGTTGATGTACTGCGCGCCCCCGTAGCTGAAGGCGGTCACACCTGCCAGCGCGAAGACCTTGTCGTCGTCAACGAGCTTGTGGGCGCACTCGGCGTTCTTGTCGCCCGAGCCCTTGTCGTCGCATTCGATGAGGTTGATCTGGCGACCGTTGACCCCGCCTGCGGCGTTGAGCGCCTTGAAGTAGGCCCGCGCCCCGTACAGCGACGCCGAGAATGTGTCCGGGCCGAAACCGCTGCTCAGACCAGCGATCGACCCGACCTTTATCTCCGTGGGCGTCACTCCCACATCGGATGCGGTGTTGTTTGACGCACTCGTCGGTGCGTTGGAAGCCGTTGTACCGGAGCCGGAGCTGCCGGCCCGGCTGCCGCAGGCGACGAGCGCCAACGACGACAGGGCAACGACGGCGACGAGCGACTTCGCTCGCATGGACATGATCTCCCCTGGTAGATCGGTGACGCGCGACCTGCACAACCGGGTCGACGTCCTCGACACGTCGTCCTGACGGCGGCGCCGATGCCACCGTAGACTACGCACAGTTACATCATCCTGTGTTGCGGACAAACATCCGGCGCCACCAGCTTCGACGCACCGGGGGAACGCTCCCGTTGTCCGCGGGGGCGCCGTGGCCGGACGGAGCGTCCGCGCCGGTACCCACCGGTCCGTCGTCCAGAGCCGCGGGCTCCCCGTACCCGGCGTCGCTGTTCACGGTGCGCTGGCTCCCGATGGCGCTGCTGCTGCGCTCGGCGTCCGACGGTGAGGCGCCGTTCACCCCGCCGCCGGTCGACCTGCTGGTGCTCGGCCCGGCGCTGCTCGACCCGGTGCCGATCGTGCCGACACCGTTCGATCCAACGTTCACCGGCCCGCCGTCCTCCGGTCCGACGTCACTGTCGGTGACCGGATTCGTGGGCGTGACTCTGGTCCGGTCGACGGGCTCGGACACCGTACCGCCGACCTCGGTCGTCCGTGCTGGCGCGGCACCCGACGGTGCCGAACCCGCAGCCGCCATCACGGACGGTGCCACCGACGGGGACGCCGTCGCTTCAGGCAACCTATCGGTGACCTTTGGCGACCTCGGCGTGGAGGCCGGAACGCCGAGCTTCGCCATCGCCTCGTCGAGAGCTGCGAGCGCCTGCCCGATCGCGGCGACCGTGTCCTGCGAGGGACCCGTCCCAGCGTCCTGGGCTGGCAACGCCACGACCTGCCCGGCCTTCGCCACGGCCGATTCGGCGACGGGCGGCTCGGCCACGGCCGATTCGGCGACGGACGGCTCGGCCACCCGAGGCTCGGTTGCGGACGGCTCGGCGACAGGCGCTACGGCTGCTTCCGGCGCGGCTACGACCGGCCTGGCCGCAGCGGCGGCGGCCAGCTCCGCCACGGCCGACTCGACCGCTTCCAGCTCGGCCACGACCGGCGCGGGAACCGCCACCTGGCCATCGACCTCGGTGGCGGCGTCAACGTCGGGGCCGGTGTCAACGTCGGTATCGGCATCGACGGTGTCGAGTTCGGTGGTCTTCGGTTGCTCGGATGCGGCCGCGTCGGTGTCCAGCAGGTCGGACTCGAACGGCTGGGCTGGCTCGGCTGGCTCGAACGCGGGTTCCGGCAGGTCGGCCTCGGACGGCTCGGACAGCTCGGACGCGGGTTGCGGCAGGTCGGGTGCGGCCACTTCGTTCAGGGGTTCAACCGGCACGACCGGCTCAACCGGCAGGATCGGAGCTTGAGGTGCCGCTTCTTCCAGCGCCTCGGCCAGGGCCAGGGCCTCGGAGAGCTCGGGGGCGACGGGGGCGACGTCCAGGTCGGCGGACGTGGGCGCCGCTGGTTCAACGGATGTGGGCGCCGCCGCCTGGGGGGCTGTCGGCCCGTCCGGACCAGTGAGCCCGTCCGGACCAGTGAGCCCGTCCGGACCGATGGGGGCGGACGGGTCCGTCGTCGGGGCCGGGAGCACGGGGGTGGCCGCGGGGGTCACCGGGGCTACGACCAGTCGGTTCACGATCCGGCCGCCGTCGCCCAGGGTGCGGCTGAGCTGGCCGGACTGCACCAGTCGCCGGCAGACCTGGTTCACCGTGCCCCGGTTCGCCCCGATCGCGGCGGCCAGCCGGCCGTCGTCCATTCCCTCGGGGACCTGGGCAAGCTGGTCGAGGATCCGGTCAGCAACAGTAGCCACAAAGCGGACGCTATACGCCATCTGAGGATCGGCGGCAAGCGGGGTCTCCAGCGACGGCAGGGTGTCCGTCCCGGCGCGACGGGCGTCCGCGCGGCGGTCCGCGGACCCACGCCATCGCTGTTCACCTTCAATGACTGGTAGACCACGGAGAGCTATATTTCGCCGGGAGGTGCCGCCTGCCGAATGCCGAGGGGATGCCTGCATGACCACCTGTGATCCGCGGCCCACGCTGGGATCGAGCTTCGACCCGCGACGCAACTCCTTCGGGTTCCTGCGGATCGTCCTCGCGCTGCTGGTCTTCTTTCAGCACGGGTTGATCGCGGGTGGGTTCGCACCGGCTCCGGGCGCGCACTCCCACACCGACCTGGCCGCGATCGCGGTCGACTGCTTCTTCGCGATCAGCGGTTTCCTCATCACCCGAAGCCGGCTGCGCATCAGGTCGTCCTGGCGCTTCCTGTGGCACCGTTTTCTGCGTATTCTTCCGGCATTCTGGGCCTGCCTCGTCGTCACGGCCCTGGTCATAGCTCCACTGGGCTGGCTGTATACGCGTGGAACGCTGCACGGATATTTCACCGCCGACGTCCACGGGCCCTTCTCCTATCTTCGCGCCAACTGCCTGCTTCTGATGCACTTCTACGACATCGCCGGCACCCCCGACAACGTTCCGATCACGGCGCTGCCGAACGGTCCGGTGGCGTGGGACGGGTCGTTGTGGAGCCTTTTCTGGGAGGCGCTGTGCTATCTGGGCGTCGCCGTGCTCGGCGCGACCGGGCTGCTGCGTCGTCGGCCCTGGGTGCTGTGGGCGCTGGCCGGTTCGCTGTGGCTGCTGTGGGTGGTGCGCTGGTTCGATCCCGCGGTGCTGCCGACCGCGCTGAACAACGAGTTCGTGGCCGCGGCCGTCCGGCTCGGGTCGCTGTTTCTGGCGGGTGCGGCGCTGTGCGTGTACGCCGATCGCATCCCGGACCGGGTCTGGCTCGGCCCGCTGGCCGCCGCTCTGGCCCTCGGCGCGCTCGCGCTCCCGGACGGGCATGCCGCGGCCAGCCTGCCGATGGCCTACGCCTGCGTCTGGGCGGCGCTGCGGGCGCCACTGGTGCCGCTGCCGGGAGGACGGACCCTCGCGCCGCACCGGGTCGGCGTCAGCACCGATCTGTCCTACGGCGTCTACATCTACTCCGCGCCGGTGCAGCAGCTGCTGGCCGTCTACGGCCTGTACCGGCTGGGGGTCGCGGCATGGGTGCTCCTCTCGCTCGCGGGCACGCTGCTGGTGGCGCTGGCCAGCTGGCGGTTCGTCGAGGCACCGGCGCTACGGCACAAGAACGACGTCCTTGCCGGACCGGTCGCCGTGCTGGCGGCGGTGCGGCGTGGACGCCCACTCCCGGTGTCCGGCCGGCGCACCGCCCGGGACACCACCGCGGTCATCCCCGTCCAACGCGGCCGGGACGCAGGAGGTGGCGGGATCATCGGCGAACAGCAGCAGGGCGAGCAGAACCCACAGGAAAAGGCCGACCCGGTTGGCGGTCATCATGGGTAGTCCGATCGTCCCGACAACGCTCAGCACGGTGACGGACGTGGCGAAGCGGCGCTGCGCGGGTGGGCGCGCCCGACGCACCCGCCGCCAGGACAGGACCACGACGACCAGCACCAGAGCCAGCAGAGCGACACCGACGAGCCCACCGACGACCACCGCCTCCGCCCAGGCGGAGTCATACGGCACGGCGAGGCCGCTGACGCCGTAACCAAGCCACGGTCGGCTGCCCAGGACGTATCCCCACGCCCGCGCCGACGCGCCCACCGAATGGAAACGATCGGCCGTGTACTGAGCGAAAAGTCCGTTGGAACCGGCGCCCGGAACCAGCATCCGCAGCATCCAGGAGCCGTTCCAGTGGGTCACCCCGGTGTGGGACGCCCCGAACGCCCCCACCATCAGCACACCGCCGAGGGCGAAGACCCGGCGAAGCGGCCGGCCCAGCCGGGCCGCCTGCCACACGGCGACCGGCACCCCGCACAACAGAAAGATCTTCGAGACGCTCAGCACGCCACCGATCAGGATGGGAACCGCCGCCAGCGCCAGCAGCATCGGACGGTCCTCCCGCCCGGGCCGGGCGAGGAGATAGATCACGGCGAACAGCGCCAGGGAGTAGGCGATCCCGGCCTCCACCGGCTGGTTGAAGATTCCGGAGAGCCGACCGTTGTTCAGGGCCAGCAACGCCACGCTCTGCCCGTCCAGCGCGACCCCGCCCCAGAAGGCGCTCAGTACCGGAGTCAGGTCGGTGACCAGACCGAGCATCGCCACACAGGCGTTGAGCACCATGAGTACGACGAACACCCGACAGAACCGGTCGAGTGCCTCCGTCCGGTCATAGCCGCAGCCCAGCCAGCGGCCGACCATGAGCAGCACGGCGACCGGATAGAGATAGTTGTCCATACCGGCCAGCAGCGAACCCGGCGCGAAGTCACCGAGAACCGTCACACCGATCGCGTCGAGGGTGACGAACGCGGCGAAGGACCCCCAGAGAACCACCATCAGCAGGTGTCGTGAGGAGAGCCCCCGATACATTCCACCCGCCGGCAGGAAAAGGAGCATACCGCCGTAGACGACAACCTGTTCCGTACGTATTCCACCCGCCACATAGGGGCCGAAACCGGCCACCACAGCCAGATACATCCAGGCTTTCGCCGTGGTAGTGGAAGTTATGTTCATGGGCTGCGACACCGCCGCATCATGACACACGACAAGAGCGATTCCCCACAATTGGCGGCCGGCGACGACGCACCTCGACAGTCCGTCCGGCCGGTGTTTTCGCCGGCCGGACGGACCGAGCCGGACGCCTCGTCCGCGGTGCGGGCAGCCCGTGGTTGACCGGGCTGACCACGGGAAGGTGGAGCAGCAGAGCGTGCCGGGAAAGGCCCGAACGCACCGACACCGACGCCGGGACCTCGTGCTGGGGTGGCCGGCCAGGGAGGCCGCCATGACACAGCCAGCCGCGCAGTCCGGAGAGTGGAGCGTCCAGGACGACCCGCTCGAGCCCGCGGAGATCCTGGACAGTGACGAGCTCGGTTCGACCGAGGCCGGCCGGGACCCCCTCGACGACACCTGGGACGCACCTGATCGCCCCAGCGACAACCTGCGTTTCCCGGCCACCCCACGGGAGGAACGCCGCGGCGCGTCCCTCGACCGGCTGCTGTCCGCCGAGGTGCCCGACCCCGATCCCTACCTGGAGGCCGAGCGTCGCGACGCCGGCCGGGAGGACGTCGGCGACGGCGAGGAGAACGGCTATTCCGGTGACCGGGACGGACGGGTCCGGCGCACCGGAACCGCCGAGGAGCGTGCTCTGCACCTCGAATGACCGCCGCTCCGGCGCCCCGCCACCCCGGTTACGCTCTCAGCCGTGGCCTCCACGATGGACGACCCGCAGCCACAACCGCCGGCCCGGGCGGGCTGCGCGCCTGACCCGGGGACGGCGCCGGGGGGCCGGGCGACACAGCCCCGGGTCCGGGGGCCGCGGATCTGGGGGCCGCGGATCTGGGGGCCGCGGGCGCGGCTCGCTGGGTTCACGACACTCGGGGTGATCGCGGTCGCCGCCGCCGTGCGGGTGTACCTGGTGGATCCGGCTCATCCGGGGCACTATCCGGTCTGCCCGTTTCGCTGGGCGACGTCGCTGGACTGCCCTGGATGCGGGTCTCTGCGCGCCGCACACCAGCTTCTCCACGGCCATCCCGGCGAGGCGGCGAACTTCAATCTCTTCTTCGTCGTGGTCGCGCCGGTTCTGGGCGCCGGCTGGCTCGTGGCGGTCGCCCGGGCCGCCGGCTGGCGGCGCCCGCCGCCCCGCGTCCCGGCCCGCCTGCTGCCGGTGATCCCGGTGCTGGTGATCGCCTTCTGGGTGCTGCGCAACCTGCCGCTGCCCGGCTGCACCTGGCTTGCGGCCTGACCCTCCGGCTCCACCTGACCGTCCAGGATGCCCTGACCATCCGGAGCGGCCTGGCCATCCGGAGCGCGCGGGTGGCTCAGCGTTGGCCGAGCAGGTAGCAGGCGATCGCGGCGGTCGCGGCCACGTTCAGGGAGTCCACACCGTGGGCCATCGGAATCCGTACCCGGGCGCTCGCCGCCGCCTGGGCCGACGCGGACAGCCCCGGCCCCTCGGTGCCGAGCAGCAACGCCACCCGAGCCGGCAGGTCGGCCAGGCGCGCGGCGTAGGTGGCGAGGTCGTCGGCGTCCGCGGCGGGGGTAAGGGCAAGCAGGTCGAACCCGGCGGTGCGCAGATCGGTGAGGGCCGCGGGCCATGGGTCGAGCCGGGCGTACGGGACGGCGAACACCTCCCCCATCGACACACGTACGGATCGTCGGTAGAGCGGGTCGGCGCAGCGCGGGCTGAGCAGCACCGAGTCCATCCCGAGACCGGCCGCGGACCGGAAGATCGCACCCAGGTTGGTGTGGCTGACGATGTCCTCGCAGACCAGGACGCGCCGGGCGGTGGCGAGCAGGTCGGCCGGTGAGCGCGGCGGACGTCGGCACATGGACGCGAGCGCCCCGCGGTGCACCTCGAACCCGGTGATGGCGGCGAGGACGTCCGGCCCGGCGACGTAGATCGGGACGTCCGCGGGCAGGTCCGCCGGCACCGCGGCGAGCCGTGCCGGTGCCACCAGCACGGACCGCGGCCGGTAACCGGCCCGCAGGGCACGTCCGATCACCCGCTCACCTTCGGCGATGAACAGACCGTCAGCAGGCTCCCGCCGGCGACGCAGCGCCACGTCGGTGAGCGCGACGAAGTCGTCCACCCGCGGGTCGGCGGCATCGTCGATCACGAGGGGATCGGGCCGCACCGGGACGGATCGCGTGCCGTCATCCGCGGTGGCCGGGTCGCGACACACAGGCTCAGGTCTACCAGAACCCCGGCCGCACCTGTGCGCCAGCCCACGCGCCAGGATGCCGCGGTGTCCAACGCGCTCCCTCGCCGGGCGGCCAGCTCCTATCGTCTGGCGGTGACGCCCCCCGGCTCAGGCGGCGGGCCTGCCCACCTTCGTCCAGCCCGGAACGGAGCGCGTCCAGCCATGCGACAAGCACAGCCCACGAGCGGCACAGCCTCATGAGCCCGTTCAGCACAGAGGGCTTCGTGTGGTCGCTGACCGAGACGGCCTCGACGATGTGCGCGGTCGACGGCGGGCCGCAGGACGCTTTTGCCAAGATCACATCACGCGGTGCAATCACCGATGGTCGCATCGACGCGCCTGGCATCCCTTGGATCGATCGAGATGCCGAGGTCAGCGTCCTGTGGGTACAATCGGGTGGTTTCTCGTTCACGGAAGGCGTTAACACGATCGGTCACTCTCGGCAATTGAGACCGATCAGGTGCGTCCGCAGGGAAATTTGGTACAAAGCAAGGGGGTGCCGCGCCGGAACGCCCGGAGCGCACTCCCGTGGGGCCTTGGACGGGCCCTCCCGAACCGCCGTCGTCGGCGCCGCGCATCGACCCCCCCGATCGGTGTGCACAGCGCCGGCGACGGCCTCGGCCCTCACCACACTCCCTGACCACCCAGGCCACGCTGGCCACGCAGACCGTCGGGTCGGCATCGCCGTGCGGGACGCGGTCGGATGAGGCGCACGACGTTGCCGGCCGCGATGATCGCACGGCTGAGCGCCGCTCTCGAACCGGTCGACGCGGCGCTGGCCGCGCGCCATCCCGGGGCGTCCGGCGGGGCCGGCCGGCAGCCGGTGCACACCTGCTACCTGCCAGCCGACCACATGCGGGCGGACATCATGGCGATCTGGGGCGCGCGGGCCCAGCGGCTGCTGGCGCGGCACGCGCCGGACCCGGCCACGCTCGCCGCCGCCACCGGTGGCGATCCGGCGGAGGCCATCGCCGCCGCGGTCCACGCCCAGGTGACGCGGGTGCTCGCCACCGAGCCGGTGCAGGACCTGCGGGTCGACCTCGAGGACGGCTACGGCCTGCGCGCCGACGACGCCGAGGACGCCGACGCGGTGCGGGCGGCCGAGGCGCTGCGGGCCGCGGCCGCCGCCGGCCTGCTGCCGGCCCGTTACGGTCTGCGTCCGAAGTCGCTGGACCCCGCGGTGCGCTCACGGGGGCTGCGCAGCCTCGACCTGTTCCTGACCGCCCTGTGCGCGCACGACGGCCCACCGCCGGGTCTGGTGATCACCGTGCCGAAGGTGAGCGCACCCGCGCAGCTACGGGTGTTCGCCGACGTGCTCACCGCGCTGACCGACCAGCTCGGGTTGCCGGGGCCGGTCGACATCGAGATCCAGGTGGAGACCCCGGCCGCCGTCCTGGCCCTGCCCGAGCTCGTCCGGACCGGTCTGGCGCTGAGCGTGACGGGGCGGGCCAGCCGGCTCGTCGGCCTGCACGTCGGTACCTACGACTACTCCGCGGCGCTGGGAATCGGTGGTGCCGACCAGGCCAGCGATCATCCGGCGGTCGAGTACGCGACGACGATGATGCAGCTCGTGGCGGCAGGTACCGGCATTGACATCTCCGATGGCTCGTCGAACCTGCTGCCCGTCGACCCCGACGTGCACCGGGTCTGGCGTCGGCACGCCGATCTGGTCCGCCGTGCCTGGCACCGCGGGCTCTACCAGGGCTGGGACCTGCATCCGGGGCAGCTGGTGAGCCGGCACGCCGCCGTCGCCGGCTGCCTGCTCAGCGGACTGGACGACACCCTGGCCCGACTCGGCGCGTACGTCGCCACCCAGCGCACCCACGCCGGGAACGAGAACGCCGCTGACAGCGGGGCTGGCGATGGTGACGGTGGTGGCGGGGCCGTCGCGGACGAGCCGGCGACCGGGCGGGCGCTCGCCGGACACGTCCTGCGGGCGTTGGAAGCCGGCCTTGTCGACGACGCGGCGCTCGGCTCCGCCGGGCTACGCCGCGACCAGGTGCTCCGGCTGGTGGGTTAGCCGCGGCCGGTCGGGGTCAGCTGCCGAAGCCGTCCACGGTTCCGGTCAGTCCGGTCGGGGTGTGCGGACCGAGGTGGATCTGTTCGAGCACCCCGATGCCGGTGCGGTCGCCCATTTTCGCGATCACCAGATTCTGCAGGTGCAGTGAGGTACGGGCGACGGGATCGAAATCGGCGAGGGCGATCGACTCCCGGCCGACCTCCAGTTCACCGTGGTTGGCACCGTGGGTCCAGTACGGGTGCCAGTAGCCCAGGCCACGCATCCGGAAGGTCAGGACCTTCTCCAGCTCGATGTGCACCTCACCCTCGGCCGGGTCGTCGAACCACAGGTCGGCCCGTCTGATCTCGCGGCGGCCCGGCTCGAACTCCAGCTGGTGGCGGATGTTGCGGCCCTCCCGGACCCCGCCGGCCGGCGTGCCCTGCCAGGGGGCCACGTTCCCGGGAACGGGGTCGAGCACGAGTGCCGTCTCCAGCCAGCGGGTGCCATCGGAGTACTCGTGCACGGCGAAATGCGTGAACCGGTCACCGAAGTGCAGCGGCGCCCACAACCAGAAGATCTGCAACTCCGGACGCGGGATGTTCATCGTCAGCTGCTGGCCGACCGGGCGGGTTCCCCAGGAACGGTCGCGGGTGCCGGAGACGTCCGCCGCATCGATGCGCAGCTGCTCGCCGTCGACGGTGACGGTGCCCTCCCAGGTGCCCCACTGGGTCAGCCGGGTGTGGTCGGAGGTGAGGATGCCGGCGGGCGAGATCCGCCGCTGGCGCGGTTCCTCCACGGCGACGGTGGTCGCGCGAAAAGTCAGGTCACAGGAGATGCCCTGTTCGTTCGGCGCCACGACGTAGCGGATCGTCCGCATCGGTTCCACGACCTCGATCCGGATGGGACCGACCGTGGTGGAGCGGTCGAGCGGCATCGTTCCCGACGCGAAGATGGAGTGCTCGACACCCCCCAGCACCACGCTGAACGCCGCGTCGATGACTCCCCGCACCGGGTAGTGCCCCATCGCGGCACCGAAGTAGAAGTGGCCGTCCTTCTGATGGCCGTTGAACCAGTAGCGGTCGTAGTGGTTGGGGTCGCCGGTGGCCGGATGGGCGATCGGATCGGCCGACGAATGAATCGGGTAGTCGTCGAAAGGGGTGAGCATCGCCGATTCTCCTCGGTCGTCTCGGCAGGGCCGGCCTGGGCCGGGCGGTACTACAGCTTGGCCACCGCGCCACCGCGCCACCGTCGACGATGCCGCCCATGCGGGTGAGTTCGTGTTCACCGACGGCCATGACCGCCGACAGCGAGGAAAGCATGACGATGCACCCCGCGGGGAGGGGGTCCTTCGGTTCGTACCGGGCGCAGGCGACCACCGCGGCGCTCTCCTCGGCGAGACGCCCCGCGACGACGGCACCGATGCCCGTCGACGCTCCCGTGACCATGGCGACCCGGCCGGCGAACCGTTGCGTCATCGACCAGCACTCCCTGTCCCACGTGATCGGCCCGTCCCACGTGATCGGCCCCATGTGATCGGCCCCATGCCGGGCTCAGCCTGCCAGCGCGAAGGTGGCGAATCAACCGTCGCCGGACGCCGGACGGTGCCCAACGCCACCTGGCCCAGGGCGCCCGCGATCGGTCACGGATGGTCGCGGTCGGCCACCGCCAGGCCGTTTCGGATTCCAAACCGAACGACTCCGGTGCAGGCAGTGAACGTCAGGCAAAGGATGCACGACAAAACCGTCGCCCGGAAAACACACAGCATCGGACGGGTCGACATCCGCCGGCCATGCCGTTACAACAGTCGATGTGAACGACGGCGTACTGGCCCTGGTGGTCGTGACCGCACTGGCATTCGACTTCACAAATGGCTTCCACGACACCGGCAACGCGATGGCAACATCGATCGCGACCGGAGCACTACCACCCAAGGTGGCCGTCGCCCTGTCCGGGGCGCTGAATCTCGTCGGCGCGTTCCTGTCGCTGAGCGTGGCCGCCACGATCGCGAGTGGCCTGGTCAACACCGGCGACGTGACGCTCACCGTCGTCTTTGCCGGCCTGGTCGGCGGAATCACCTGGAATCTGCTCACCTGGTTCTTCGGAATTCCGTCCAGTTCCTCCCACGCGCTTATCGGTGGGGTGATCGGCTCGACCATCGCCGCCGCCGGCAGCGACGGCGTCAAATGGCACGGAGTTGTCTCGAAGGTCATTATTCCGGCCGGTCTGTCGCCCGTTATCGCCGCGCTTATCGCCACCGCCGGCACCTATCTGATCTACCGGCTGAGCCGCAGCGTCCCGGACGGCACCCGCAACCACGGCTTCCGCATCGGGCAGATCGGCTCCGCCTCGCTGGTGTCCCTCGCCCACGGCACGAACGACGCGCAGAAGACCATGGGCGTCATCACCCTGGCGCTCATCGCCAACGGCACCCTCAACGCCGGTGCGCAGGCCCCGACCTGGGTCATCGTCAGCTGTGCGATCGCCATCAGCGCCGGCACCTACCTGGGCGGTTGGCGGGTCATCCGGACCCTGGGCAAGGGCCTGGTCGAGATCGACTCACCGCAGGGCATGGCGGCCGAGTCGTCCTCGGCCGCGACGATCCTGCTGTCCAGCCACTTCGGGTACTCGCTGTCGACCACGCACGTCGCCACCGGCTCGATCCTTGGCACCGGTCTCGGTCGGCGCGGCGCCGAGGTGCGCTGGAACGTCGCCGGCCGGATGGCCACCGCCTGGCTGCTCACCCTACCCGCCTCCGGGCTGGTCGGCGCCGCCTGCTACGGCATCGCCCAGGGCATCGGCGGGACGGCCGGAATCGTCGTCGTCTTCGCGGTGCTGGTGATCGCCTCCGGCGTCCTGTACTGGCAGGCCCGCAAGACCCCGGTCAGCCACCACAACGTGAACGCGGAATGGGACGGCGCTCTGGTCCCGGCCGAGACCCACGAGCGCATCGCCGCCTGAGGCCGCGCCATCACGAGAGGAGGGGCTGGCCGTGAACTCCTGGATCGACCTTGACGCCCTGTGGAAGATCGTCGTCCTCGGCCTGCTGGCCGGCGCCGGCCTGCCCGCGCTGTTCGCCGTCGGCCTGCGTGCCATCAGTCTCCCCGGCCGGGGCAGCACCGCCACCACGAGCGGCGCCGACGACCGGATCCTCGGGTCGAATCCGGCGGGGATCGCCGCCGGGGCCCTGTGCTTCGCGATCGTGCTCGCCGGGATCGGCTGGGGCATCTACTCCGTCGTCGCCGGAACCTGAAGCCGCCGAAACCTCAGACAGGACCATCATCACCATGAGCAGCAGGGCGCTACCCCCGTTCCTGGCCTCGATCGTCGGCTGGCTGCGCGCCGGCTATCCCGAGGGCGTTCCCGACCACGACTATCTGCCGCTGTTCGCGTTGCTGCGCCGCAAGCTCACCGCCGACGAGGTGGACGAGCTCGCCACGACCCTGGCCGAGGCGGACGACTCCGCCTCGGTGCACGCGGTCCGCACCGCGATCTCCGAACTCACCAACGGCGCCGCCCGCGACCAGGACATCGCCCGGGTCAGCGCCCGCCTGGCCGCCGGCGGTTGGCCGCTGGCCGAACCACACCGGTGACCGAACCACACCGGTAGCCGAGCCACACCGGTGACGGGGTGGTCGCGCGCGACCGCCGTCGTATGATCACAGCCGTGTACGTGCCGCGCCCGTTCGAGCTGACCGAGTTCGACCAGGTCGCCGAGCTGGTCGAGCGGATCGGTGCCGTCGACCTGGTCACCTTCGACGGCACGGGTCTGGCCGCCACCCTCGTCCCCGTGATCTGGGACCGCACCCCCGGCCAGACCGACCCCACGCTCACCCGCTCCGGCGACGCGGATCCAGCCGGTGGGGCGGCCGAGGGTCGCGGGGCGCCGCACGGGCGGCTGCTCGGGCATATCGCGCGCGCCAACGGGCAGTGGCGCGGGAGCGAACCGGGTGTCGCGGCGCTCGCCATCCTGCGCGGGCCGCAGGCGTACGTCTCACCGTCCTGGTATGCCACCAAGGCCGAGCACGGCCGGGTCGTGCCGACCTGGAACCACCTGTCCGTCCACTTCACCGGCCCGGTCGTGTTCCACCACGAGTCCGCCTGGCTGCATGACGTCGTCACCCGTCTCACCGACCGGCACGAGCGGCACCGCCCGCGGCCCTGGTCGGTGGACGACGCCCCCGCGGAGTTCGTCACCGGCCAGCTGCGGGCCATCGTCGGCGTCGAGATGGCCGTCCAGTCGATCGTCGCGCAGGCGAAACTCAGCCAGAACCGTTCCCCCGCCGACCGCGACGGTGTCCTCGCCGGCCTGCGGGACGAGGGCGAAGGCGAGGCCACCGCACCGCCCGCCGAGGCCGTCGCCGACCTGATGACACGGTTCGGTTCGGGCCGCGTCCCCGACTGATCGGGCCAGCTCATCCGGCCGTCGAGCTGCCGGTGCGCCGCCCGGCCAGACCCGCCTGATCGTCCAGGGCGAAGGTGTGGCGGCAGTGGCGCAGCAGGGCGTGCAGGGCGGGGCTGGGGGTGGCGGTCCAGGTGAGGGCGAGCAGCGCGCGGACCGGGGCGTCCTCGATGGGCAGGGCGCGCAGGCTGTCCGCGCGACCGTCGACCATGGACGTGGACAGGATCGCGACGCCGAGGCCGCGGGCGGCCAGATCCGCGACGGCCGCCGGCGCGGCCGCCTGCACGGCGAAACGCGGCCGGACGCCCGCCGCGGCACAGCAGCGTTCGAACACGGTGCGCACGCCGGTGCCGGGCGGCAGGCAGGCCAGCGGGTGGGCGGTGAGCTCGGCGAGGGTGACACTGGGCCGCGCGGCCAGCGGATGGTCGGGGGCGACCGCCGCGACCAGCGGTTCGCTGAGCACGGGCAGCATCCGTGGGTCTCGGGCGGCGTCGTCCGCGGCGGTGCCGACCAGCGCCAGTTCGAGGGTGCCGGCGCGGACCTGTCCGATCAGCCGGTCGGAGGCGTCCTCGACGACGCTCAGCTCGATGCCGGGGTGGGCCTCGTGGAAGGCCGCGAGCGCCTCGAACCAGGGCTGGACCAGGCAGGACGCGACCATGCCGACGTTCAGGCGGCCCCGGACGAGCCCGCGCACCTCGTCCACGGCACCGCGCACCGCGGCGACGGCGGCCAGGGCCTGCCGGGCATGCTCGAGGGCGGCCACGCCGGCGGTGGTGAGGGTGGCGGCGCGACCCGTGCGGTCGAGCAGGGCGGCGCCGAGCTCGTGCTCCAACGCGCGGATCTGCGCGCTGACCCCCGACTGGCTGATGTGCACCCGCTCGGCCGCCCGGGTGAAGTTCGCCTCCTCGGCGACCGCGACGAAGTACTCCAACTGGCGCAGCTCCATAAGCGCTGATTCTAGTTCTCATCAGATCCAGCTGTTGGACTTCTGATTCCGTCCGACGCAGTGTGGACGTGGAGCCGAGCGCAGCAGGAAGCCGGCGGGAAGCACCAAGCCAGCGGGAAGCACCAAGGAGGAATCCCTTGACCTCGCATCCGAACCTGTCGACCGCCCGGGAACGTGCCCGTGTGCCGGAGGATCTGACCAGGCTGTTCGTCGAACGGGCCAACGCCGGGGACGCCGCCGGCATCGCCGAGCTCTACGAGCCGGACGCGGTGATGGCCTACCCGCCGGGCGGGCGGACGGTGGGCCGCGACGCCATCCGTGCCCTGTGGGAGCGGGTGCTCACGCACGCACCCCGTTTCGAGCCGGAGGAGCCGCTGCCCACCCTGGTCAGCGGGGACATCGCGCTGACGTCCACCGCACCCCGCGACGGCGCCGGCGCCCGCGCGCAGGTCGTGCGCCGGCAGCCGGACGGCACCTGGCTACGCCTGCTCGACCAGCCCGAGTTCACCGCCACGGACTGAACCGCCACAGACCGAACCGCCAGAGACCGAACCGCCAGCGACATGAACCGCCGGAGCGCGAACCGTCGGAGCGCGAACCGCCGCGGTCAGCTGCCCAGGTAGGTCGAGTAGCCGAAGGGGGCCAGCAGCAGCGGGACATGGTGCGGGTCGGCGGGGTCGCTGACCTCGAAGGCGATCGTGACCTCGGGGAAGAACGCCGAACGGGCGCTGGTGTCGAACACCAGCCGAAAGCGTCCGGGTGCGGTCAGGGGCAGGCCGGTGATCCGGCCGTCGGGGTCGGTGACGGCCTCGGCGAGCAGGGTCCAGCCGGCGGTGGGTTCACCGCGTTCGAGCCGCACACGGACCTCGGCCGCGGGCTGACCGAGGGCCGTGTCCAGCACATGGGTGGACAGGCCCATCCCGTCACGCCCCGGTGATCAGGTGGCGGATGCGCAGCGCGGTGATCTCCGCCTGCTGGCCGGCGGCGACACGCAGCTCCTCGGCGGCGTCGTGGGTCATCCGCTGCTGGAGCAGGTCCAGCATCTCCGGCGCGGTGCGGCCGGCCGCACGGACCAGGAAGACATAGCCGAAACGCTCCTCGTAGGCGGCGTTGCCGGCGGCGAACGCGGCCTTGGTCTCCTCGGACGCCTCGTCCATCGCCGCCTGCTCCCGACGGGGGGCGTCGAGGGAGACGATGGAGGCCCGGGCGGTCGTCGGCGGCGCCGGGGTGCGGGCCGGGCGCTCCCCGATCCGGGGGTGCGCGGTGAACGCCTCGAACCAGGCCGGTTCGGGCACCTGCCACCACTCCTGCTCGGCGGCGGGCAGCAGCGCCGCGAGCGTGCCGAACGGACGGCGGGCCACCACCGCCTCGGCCCAGTCCTCCGAACCGCAGCAGGCCAGCAGCTCCTCGCGCGCGGCGTCCGGGGACAGCGCGTCGAACCAGCGCATCGCCAGCGCCTCCCGGCCGACCAGGGTCGGGGCACCGGTCAGGCGCAGCCGGGCCAGGCCGCCGTCGGGGATGGCGTCCAGGCGCACATGGGTGGCCTGGACGGGCACCTCCAGGTCGAACAGGTGGCGGGTGTTGGGCTGGACGCGGGTACGCGGCAGCAACGGGAACCAGCCGGTGACGGCGTCGACGTCATCCGGGTCGATCAGGTCGGGGCAGTCGGCGGCCCACAGTTCGACAGCACGGGGGGCGTTGCCGCGGAAGTGGCGGGTGTCGACCTCGGCCCGCACGATCTGGCCCTGGGTGGCCAGGCGAACCGTGGCCCAGTCGTGCCCCGTACCGCGGCGGCGGCGGGTCTCCCAGCCTTCGCCCATGGCGCGGGCGTCGCCGGAGGCGTTGAGGTTGTGCCGTCCGCCGTAGTGCATGTCGCTGGCGGCGACGACGACCCCGCCCAGATAGGCGGCGGCGAGGTCGGAGGTGACCCGGTCGAACAGGCGGGGATCCGGCACGACCGTGCCATGCACCCGCAGCCGGGCGACGCCGCCGTCGGGGTGGATCGTCAGGCGCAGATGGGTGATGCGGGTCTGGCCCGGCTCGGCCACGGGCAGCACGTTCACCGCGTCCGCGGCGATGGGGGTGTGACCCACCAGTTCGACCCACTCCACCGCGGGGTCGGCGGCCTCGGCGGCGGACGGGTAGCCGGCGAGCGTCGCCCCGTGGATCTCGACCGCCTCGGGGGCGTTGCCGGTGAAGTGGGTGGTGTCGACGGTGATCGCCCGGGCGATACCCGGGGCGCCGAGACGGACCACGGCCCAGTCGGCTCCGGGCAGGTCACGGCGGCGGCGGGTCTCCCAGCCGTCGGTCCACTGGCCGCGTTCGGTGAACACACCCGGACGCACGGTCGGTGGCTCGGACAGCAGCATCCGCTCGGCGAACGCGAAGAACTCGTCGTTGACGGCGACGACCGTACCGCCGAAACGGGACGCGGCCAGATCGATGAGGTTGGTCAGGTCGGGCTCGTCACTCATCAGATTCCCTCTTTCCGGGTCGACCGGGGCCGTCACCGTGCCAGCAGACGCCCCCGCGGCGGGCGATCGCCGTCGGCGCGCACCCCCCGCAGGTAGGTCGCCCGGACCAGTCCGTCCAGGCTACGACCAGCGTAGGGGGTCAGCGGGTGACGGTGACGCAGCATGCTGGGCTCCACCAGGTAGGACCCGTCCGGGTCGAGGACCACGAGGTCCGCGTCGGCACCCACCACGAGGCGTCCCTTGGTCGGCAGACCGGCGAGATCGGCGGGTCCCGCGCACATCCAGGCGACCACATCGGCGAGGCTGTGCCCGCGGATGCGCGCCTGCGTCCAGACCGCGGACAGCCCGAGCTGCACGGATGCGATGCCGCCCCAGGCGGCGGCGAAGTCGCCGGTGTCGATCCGCTTGACCTCGGGGGTCGACGGGGAATGATCGCTGACGACGCCGGCGAGCAGCCCCTCGGCCAACGCATCCCACATCCGGTCCAGGTTCGCCCGCCCCCGAATGGGGGGTGCGCACTTGAAGACGGTGGCCCCGTCGGGGACCTCCTCGGCCGTGAAGGTCAGGTAGTGCGGGCAGGTCTCGGCGGTGAACGCCAACCCCTCCGCCCGGGCGGCGAGCAGGTCGTCCAGCGCGTCGGCGGCGGACAGGTGCAGCACGTGCAGTCGGGCGCCGGTCGCCGCGGACAGCGCGGCCAGGCCCGCCACCGCCTGCCGCTCGGCGGCGGGGGGACGGGAGGCGAGCCAGCTCGCGAACGCCCGGCCCACCACCGGCGGCGCCGCCTCGAGCACCGCCGGTGCCTCGGCGTGCACCACGGTGAGGGCACCCATCCGGGCGGTGTGGCGGGTGGCGGCCGCGAGCACGTCCATGGACACGTGCGGGAACTCCTCCACCCCCGAGGGGGCCAGGAACGCCTTGAAACCGAACACGCCGGCGTCGTGCAGCGCGGCCAGGTCACGCAGGCTGCGGGTGTCGGCGCCGATGATGCCGCCCCAGAAGCCGACGTCCACCGCGATCTGACCGGCCGCCACCGCCCGCTTGGTCTCGAGCGCCGCGAGCGAGGTCGTCGGCGGGATCGCGTTCAGCGGCATGTCGATGATCGTGGTGACCCCGCCGGCGGCCGCGGCCCGGGTCGCGGTGGCGAAGCCCTCCCATTCGGTCCGGCCGGGCTCGTTGACGTGCACATGGCTGTCGACCACGCCGGGCAGCAGCGCCCACGGGCCGAGGTCGGTGACCAGCACGTCCGCGGGTACCTCGTCGAACCCGGTGATCGCGGCGATCCGGCCGGCCACGACGTGCACCGCCGCGGGCCGTTCGCCGTCCGGCAGCACCACCCGGTGTGAGCGCAGCACCTGCGCCCGCTCCGGCAGGTCGACCGACGTGCCGGTGGGAGACGTGCTGGTGGGAGAGGTGGACCAGCCCATGGCAGCCGACCCTAGCGGCGCGACGTTACAGTGATGTTCGGCGACTCGGACGCCGCGTGGGCTCGAGCGCCGCACCGGGCGAGCGCGAGGTGATCATGGCATGGCTGCTTCGTAACACCGAGCCGGCGCTGCGGCACGGCTGGCATCCGGTGGCTCTGGCGACCGAACTCGGTGACGCTCCGCTGCGGGTGCTGCTGCTCGGCGAGGCCTGGGTGGTGGTCCGGTTGGGCGGTGCGCTCACGGCGTTCACCGACCGGTGCCCACATCGGTTCGCACCACTGTCCGCCGGCCAGGTCGAGGACGGCGAGCTGCGCTGTGGCTACCACGGCTGGCGGTTCGGCCCGGACGGGGTGTGCACGTCCATCCCGGCGCTCGGCCCCGGGGTTCCACCGCCCAGACGGGCCAGGGCCACCCCGGCCTGGGGGGTGGCTGAGCGCCACGGTCTGCTCTGGATCGCCCCGGCGCCGCCGGTGGCCGACCTGATCGACCTGCCCGACGCGGCGCGGCCCGGCTTCGACGTGATGTGGCTGCCCCCCGCGCACAGCAGCGCCTGCGCCGGCCTGCTCGCCGACAACTTCCTCGACACCGCGCACTTCCCGTTCGTGCACGCCGCGACGATCGGCGCCGGCGAGGACACCCTCGTCGCCCCCTACCGGGTGGCGCCGGACGGCGCGGGCTTCCTGGTCCGTCTGGAGCAGGACGTGGCCAATCCGGAGGATCCCCTGGTGGCCACCGGGGAGCACCCGCTGGTGCAGCGACGCTGGTCGACCTACGCCTACCAGCCACCGTTCATGCTGCGGCTGCGCCTGGAGTATCCCGACGCCGCGACGACCAGCACCATCCTGTTCTGCCTGCAACCGCAGGGTGAGCGCGCCACCCGGATCTACACCCTGCTGCTGCGGGACGACCTCGGCGCCGACCCCGACCGGATGGCCCAGGCCGTCGCGTTCGAGCAGGCGGTGCTCGACGAGGATCTCGCCCTGCAGGAACGTTTCGACCTCGAGGGCCTGCCGCTGCCCGACCCCGACTCCCACCCCAGCTCCGACCCAGGCTCCGTGTCCGTGCGGGCCTCGGTGCCGGAGGAGGTCAGTATCCGGGCGGACGCGGCCGGGGTGGCACTGCGCCGCACACTCGCGGCTCTGGTCTCCCGGGCCGGTGTGGACGGCCCGGGCGGCGATACCGCGGCCACCCCGACCTGACAGCAGGCAGTTCGGTGACTACCCGGAGTTCGGTGGCTACCAGGAGGTGGAGATCTCGTCCAGCAGCTCGGCGATCCGCTCCAGCAGGATCGCGCCCTCCTCGTGCTGTTGCGGGGTGAGACTGGCGATGAACTGACCCTCGGAGGCGCGCACCGCCTGCTCCTTGAGCGCGAGGGCCTGCTCGCCGGCGGGTGTCAGGTGGACCGCCACCTGACGCCGGTCATGACCGGAGGGAACCCGCTCGACCAGGCCCGAACCGACCAGGTTCGTCACCGCGCGGGTGGCCGTCGGGCCACTCACACCGGCGCTGATCGCGAGGTCCGACATGGTCTGCGAACCGCCGCGCAGCGGAGCCATGATGATGTACTGCGCGATCGACAGACCGCTGCTGTCCTGGCGTTGGGTGGCTCGACCACGGGCTCGCTGCACCGCGCGCAGCAACTCCCGCCACGCGGCGAGGAAGGCCTCACCATCGTCGCGTTCGTCGGTACCCGTGCGTTGCTCGATGACCCTGATCCCTCACTCGCCCGGTTGAAGGGCGAGCTTAGGGCATCTGTCCGCCGGACGCCCCTGCGGCGGGACACGGCGGCCGGGTCATCCGGTTCGAACTGGTCCGGGTGGGTGTGCCGGACTGGTCGCAGGCGGCGCTTCGGGAACTGCTGGCCAACTCCCTCACCCATCGGGACTACGCGGTACCCGGCGTGGTGCACGTCCGTTGGCAGGACGCCACCATCACGATCGCCAATCCGGTGGATCCGAGAGTCACGGCCCGTCCCGGGGCGGCGCTGGCCGGCCTGCCCCAGGCCCCGAACGCCCTGCTGGTGGACGCCTTCCGCCGGGCCGGGATCGCCCGGCGCACCGGTTCGGGCATCGGCCGTGCCGTCGCCGACCAGCTGCGGCTCGGGCTCGCCGCCCCCCGGTTCGACCACGCGGACCAGCGGCGGGTGGTGGCGGAGCTGCCCGCACGGCCCGCTGACCTGGCCTTCGCCCGGTTCGTCGTCGCGCGGGACCGGCTCGGTCAACCGCTGGACCGCGCCGACCTGCAACTGCTCACCGCGGTGACGCAGCGCGGCGCGCTACGTACCGCCGATGCGGCGGCGCTGCTCACCACCGACCGCGCCCAGGCCCGCGTGAAGCTGTTCGGCCTGCTGCGCACCGGCCTGGTCACCGTCCACGCTGACGGCGCGGGGCGTACCTGGCAGGCCAGCACACGGTTGCGTCAGGACCTGCACGACAGTGCCCTCCACGTCCGCGCCCAGCTCACGTCCGGCCAGGGGTCAGGGATGGGTGTGCAGCAGGCAGCCGAAGCCAGCCAGGGTTCGTAGCGGCTGCGCGAAACGGCAACCCAGATCGGCGGCGGCGGCGTCGACGGCGGCCAGTTCCCCGAGCACGGCCTCCCAGGGCGCCTCGCTCATCAGACCAAGCACCGGCAGCGGGCAGGCCGCCCGCACCCAGCCCTGATCGACCACGACGAACCCGCCGCCCATGCCCTCCACCGCCCGCGCCGCGGTGAGCAGGTCATCGTCGCTGGTACCGATGACGATCAGCTGCCCGGGTGCCTGCGCCGTGGTGAACCCGAGCGCGCCACGGACCAGCCCACAGCCGCGGACCAGCCCCACATCGACGGTGACCGCCTCCGGCGGGCCGCCGATGACGGCGACCTTCTGCAGATCACGGGACGGGTCGGCGACGGGACGTCCACCGCGTGCGGTCGGCGCCAGCCGGACGATCCGCAGCCCAGGGCGGGACGACGAACCCGAACCACCGGACTCGATGCTCACCGCCGCGGACCCGGCCGGGTCCGGCGCAGGACAGGGGAAGGAACCGGCGTACAGGGTCTCCGGGAGCCGGATGCGCCCGATGGCCCAGGTCGGCGCCGGGTCAAGGTTGTCGAACAGCGGCCGACCGGCCTCGGCGGCGATGCGACCGCCCAGGACCACGACGTCGGGTGGTGCGGGGCTGGCCAGGTTGGTGACGACCTGAAGGTCAGCGAGTCGGGTGGGAGCGAGCGAACCCAGGATGTGATCGACGGCGTGCCGGCGGGCGGGTCGCAGGGTGACCTGCCGGATCGCCTCCCACGGGGTGGCGCCGCGGGCGACGGCGTGGTGGACGTCGTGGTCGAGGTGGCCGCGGGCTGCGAGTTCGGTGACCGTCCGGGGATCGCCGGAGGTGGGCGGTGCGACCTGGCCCGTTCGGGCCAGCACCCGCAGTGGCGTCGTCGACTCGGTCGCGAACCGCGCACCGGCCGGCCCGCCGAAGGCGACCAGCGCCGTCGGGTCGATGAGCAGGGTGCCCGTGCCGCGCGGCACCAGCAGGCGGGCGAGTTCGCCCGGGCTCAGCAGCGTGTCCTCGATCCGCAGGCCCGCGTCGACGTAGGCGGGCAGGACGTACCGGCCCTCGGCGTCCAGGGAACGCCGCCCGCCGAGGGCCCCCGGCCTGGTCACCGCGGCGATGTGCCGACCGACGATGAGGATGTCCCGTTCGAGCACGCTCTGGTCGGGGACGCTCTGGTCGTGCGCGACCATGACGAGGCCGCCGCGCACGACCAGGTCGGCCTCCTCCTCCCCGGCGGCCACCCGGCGCAGCCGCGCGATCTGGGCCGGCGACGCGACATGTCGTTGCACGTTGACGGTGGACGGCGGCGCCGATCTGATCGGCGGCCCCCCGGGCCGGGCGGGAGGATCCTCCCGATCGGCACCGGGCATCACGGCTGGCGTCTGGGTACGCGCCGGGGCGTGCGGGGGTGTCGACATCAGCCGGGGTCCGCGGCTGGTGCGTACGACGTTCACATGCCGTCCCTCACTACGGGGGCCACAACAATGGTTGCTGTCACGATCAGGGCCACAACGATCAGAGTCATAACGATCAGGGTCACAAGGATCAGGGTCACCACGGTCCAGGTAGGTCGAACGGATCGATCAGCGTCCGGTGCGACCTCCCGCCGGGTTCGGTTCGTACCGGACGGGGACGATCGCCTCGAGAAAGCCGGCCACGCTCACCACCATGGCGGGCACCCACACCCCGCCGGCCATGAATGTCCCGGACGCCCGCGGACAACTGGCGTCGGCGTGCAGAAAGGTGGTGACGTCGAAGCTTTTTACCCACAACACGTTCGGTTCGTTCGTCACAAACGAGAACCGGCCGTCCACCGGGTCGGTGACCGGCGGGCGCGGATCGGGCTCGGGAGACAGCCTCGCGGTGGAGGGCGGGCCGGGCCTGTCCGCCCGGTCCGACGCCGGCCACGGCCACGAGCGCCGGACAGTCGGCCGCACGCACGAACCGGCCCCCGCGCCGACGCGATCCGGACCTGTTGTCACCACACTCCCGACGTCGTCCGGCTCACCGGACCGGTGGGCGATCCTCCGGACGTTAGAAAGGAGGAGTATCGATCGAGTCGCACCCGTGTGAATTACCAGTAACTCCATTCTCGCCGGCCACCCGTCCACTGTCCGCCGGGACCCCCGGCAATACCACTGAACGAAACACGGATGAAACCTGGCCGGCCCGCGGCCGGCGACTGCTAGGCTTCGCCTTCGTGCTGCTGAGCCCCCATGAACAGGAACGGCTGCTCATCCATGTCGCGGCCGGACTCGCCCGGGAGCGACGTGCCCGCGGGCTACGTCTCAACCATCCCGAGGCCACCGCCCTCATCACCTCGTACCTGCTCGAGGGTGCCCGCGACGGACGCAGCGTCGCCGATCTGATGCACGCCGGGCGTACCGTGCTGACCCGCGAGGACGTGATGGAGGGGGTGCCGGAGATGCTCGCCGAGGTCCAGGTCGAGGCGACCTTCCCGGACGGCACCAAGCTCGTCACCGTCCACCAGCCGATCCCATGAGCGCCACCGAGCCCACGAACACCGGCGAGCCCACGAACACCGGCGAACGCATGGTTCCCGGCGAGATCGTGGCCGGCGCCGGGAGCATCGAGACCAACCCGGGACGCCCGGTGCTGACCGTGGTCGTGCGCAACACCGGCGACCGGCCGGTACAGGTCGGCTCGCACTACCACTTCGCCGCCGCCAATCCGGCGCTGCACTTCGACCGGACGGCCGCCTGGGGTCATCGCCTGGCCGTCCCCGCCGGCACCGCCGTCCGTTTCGAACCTGGTGTCGAACGCGAGGTCGATCTCGTCCCGCTCGCCGGCGCCCGCATCGTGCCGGGCCTGCGCCTGGAATCCGCCGGCCCCCTGGACCGCCGTCCAGAGGACCCCGACAGCCCTGGTAGCCCTGGTAGCCCTGGTAGCCCTGGCAGCCGCATCGACGAGTCGCGGGAGCGCGCGTGAGCCGACTGGACCGGGCCCGTTACGCATCGCTGTACGGGCCGACGGTCGGGGACCGGATTCGACTCGCCGACACCGACCTGTTCATCGAGGTCACCGAGGACCGCAGCCGCGGCCCCGAGCTCGCCGGCACCGGCGACGAGGCGGTGTTCGGCGGCGGCAAGGTGATCCGCGAGTCGATGGGCCAGGCGCTGGCCACCCGCGCCCAGGGCGCCCCCGACCTGGTCATCACCGGTGCGGTCGTGCTCGACCACTGGGGGGTGGTCAAGGCCGACGTCGGTGTGCGCGACGGGCGGATCGTCGCTCTCGGCAAGGCCGGCAACCCCGACACGATGGACGGCGTCCACCCGGATCTCGTCATCGGCCCCGGCACCGAGATCATCGCCGGGAACGGGAAGATCCTCACCGCGGGCGCGGTCGACTGCCACGTCCACCTGATCTGCCCGCAGCAGATCCCCGAGGCACTCGGCGCCGGCATCACCACGCTCATCGGTGGCGGCACCGGGCCGGCGGAGGGCACGAAGGCGACGACCGTGACGCCCGGCTCGTGGAACCTCGCCCGGATGCTGTCGGCGATGGACGACTACCCGGTCAACATCGTCCTGCTGGGCAAGGGCAACACGGTCAACCCGGACTCGTTGTGGGAGCAGCTGCGGGCCGGTGCGGCCGGCTTCAAGCTGCACGAGGACTGGGGCACCACCCCGGCCGCGATCGACGCCTGCCTGCGGGTGGCCGACGCCGCCGGTGTGCAGGTCGCGCTGCACTCGGACACGCTCAACGAGGCCGGTTTCGTCGAGGACACCCTCGCCGCCATCGCCGGACGAGCCATCCACGCCTACCACACCGAGGGTGCCGGCGGCGGGCACGCGCCCGACATCATCACCGTGGCCGCGGCCGGCAACGTGCTGCCGAGCTCGACGAACCCGACCCGCCCGCACACCGTCAACACCCTTGACGAACATCTCGACATGCTGATGGTCTGCCATCACCTGAACCCGGCCGTCGCCGAGGACCTGGCCTTCGCCGAGAGCCGCATCCGTCCGTCCACGATCGCCGCCGAGGACGTCCTGCACGACCTCGGCGCCATCTCGATGATCGGCTCCGACTCGCAGGCGATGGGCCGCATCGGCGAGGTGGTCCTGCGCACCTGGCAGACCGCCCATGTGATGAAGCGCCGCCGCGGCGCCCTGCCCGGTGACGGCGCGGCGGACAACGCCCGGGCCCGCCGCTACGTCGCCAAGTACACGATCTGCCCCGCGGTCGCCCACGGTCTGGACGCCCACGTCGGCTCGGTCGAACCCGGCAAACTCGCCGATCTGGTCCTCTACGACCCGGCGTTCTTCGGTGTCCGTCCGTCGGTCGTGCTCAAGGGTGGCCTGATCGCCTGGGCCGCGATGGGTGACGCCAACGCCTCCATCCCCACCCCGCAGCCGGTGTTGCCCCGCCCGATGTGGGGAGCCGCGCGTGGCCCGGCGGCCTCGACCTCGCTGACGTTCGTCGCCCCCGCCGCCGTCGAGGACGGCCTGGCCGAACGGCTGGGTCTGGCCACCCCGGTCGTCGCGGTCGCCGACGTCCGCCGCCGCGGCAAGGCCGACCTGCCCGAGAACACCGCCACCCCCGATATCCGCGTCGACCCGGACACCTTCACCGTCCGCATCGACGGTGACCCTGTGGACGCCGACCCCGCCACCGAGCTCCCGATGGCCCAGCGCTACTTCCTGTTCTGAGCCGGTTCCCACCGATCGGGACGCCCACCTCCGCGAGTCTCGGCCGTTTCGGCGGCCCTGAACTCCGCGGTGATCGTCCGGGGATCACCGCGGGGTGCCCGCGGCCAGCAGTTCACGGGTGTAGTCATGGGCGGGCGCGGCGAGCAGCCCTTCGGCCGGCCCCGCCTCGACGACCAGGCCGCCGCGCATCACCAGGATGTGCTCGCTGACATGTCCGATCACGCCCAGGTCGTGCGAGATGAACAGCAGGGCGAGACCGAACTCGGCCTGAAGGTCGGCCAGCAGGTCGAGGATCTGCGCCTGGATGGAGACGTCCAGCGCGGAGACGGGCTCGTCGCAGACCAGCAGGTCCGGGCCGGGGGCCATCGCCCGGGCGAGGGCGACCCGCTGCCGCTGGCCGCCGGAGAGCTCGAGGGGACGCCGCTCGAGCAGCCGGGCGCTGAGCCCGACGGTGTCGAGCAGCTCCACGACCCGGGCCCGCCGGGCGGCGCCGCGGGGCACACCGGCGACCGCGACGGCCTCCGCGACCAGACGCGCCACCGTGAACCGTGGGTCGAACGAGCTCAGCGGGTCCTGGTGGACGGCCTGGATGCGGCGGCGGTGGGTGCGCCGGGCGGATTCGGCGACGTCCGGGCCGTTCCACAGGCGTCCGGCGAAGTGGACGGTGCCCTCGTCCGGTCGCAGGGCGCCGAGCACGATCCGCGCGGTGGTCGTCTTGCCGGAGCCGGACTCACCGACGATGCCGAGTGTCTGCCCGGCCCGCAGCTCGAACGTCACGTCCCGGGCGGCCGACTGCCAGGTCCCGTCCGGCGAGCGGAACCGCCGGCCAAGCCCGTCCGCGCGCAGCAACGGCTCCTCCCCCGTGGGAACCGGACGCGGCACCGTCGCCGCCACAGCCGCTGGGACGGCCGGCCGCGACGAGGGCAGCGCGGGCGGGGACGGCGGGGACGGCGGGGAGGCCGCGGGGACGGCCGGCGCGGGGAGCCCGACGAGCGGCGGGTGCGCCGTACCGGGCGTCGGATGCCAGCAGGCCACCGACTGTCCGGGGGCGATCTCGGTCAGCGCCGGCTCGTGTGTGCCGCAATGATCATCAGCCGCGGGGCAGCGGACGGCGTAGGGGCAGCCCGGCCCGGCGAGGGTCAGGTCCGTCGCCCGGCCCACCGACAGCCGGGTGCCCCGGGTGCGGGCGGAGGGGACGGCACCGAGCAGGGCGCGGGTGTAGGGATGGCGGGCGTCCCCGAGCACCTGGTCCGCCGGCCCGTGCTCCACGATCCGCCCGGCGTACATGACGGCGATCCGGTCGGCGAGGCGCGCGACGACGGTCAGGTCGTGGCTGATCAGCAGCAGCGACAGGCCGGTGTCGGTCAGCCGGCCCAGCAGGTCGAGCACCTGCACCTGCAGTGTGACGTCCAGGGCCGTGGTCGGTTCGTCCGCGATGAGCAGCCGCGGGCCGGCGGCGAGGGCGGCGGCGATCAGTGCTCGTTGCCGCAGCCCGCCGGAGAGTTCGTGCGGACGCTGGCGGGCCCGCCGCCGCGGGTCGGGGATGCCGACGTCGGCCAGCAGCTGGCGCACCCGCTCGTCGTACTGGTCGCGCCGCACCGTGCGGTGCAGGCGCAACACCTCGGTGATCTCCGCCGCGATGGTGCGCATCGGGTCCAGGGAGACCAGCGCGTCCTGGAGGATCAGCGCGATCCGCCCGCCGCGGACCGTGCGCCACTGCGCCTCACGCAGCGCGGTCAGGTCCTGCCCGTCGAACGACAGTTCCCGCACGGCGACGGTGGAGCGTCCACCGGTCAGTCCGATGATCGTGCGGGCGACGACGCTCTTGCCCGACCCGGATTCGCCCACCAGCGCCAGGGTCTGGCCGGCCTCGATGCCGAACGACACCCCGCGCACGGCCGGCACCGACTGCCCGCCGGTGTCGAAGGTGACCGCGAGCCCGTCGACGACCAGGCCACGGCTGTCCCCGCCGGAGGGAGGCTCGCCGACGGCGGCGGTCCGGGCGGTCAGGGACGGGTCGGATGCGCTGGTGGTGGTCATCGGCCGGTCCGTCCGGTGTAGCGGCCCTGGAGGTGGCGGCCGACCAGGTTGATGGACACCACCGACACGGTGACCGCGAGTCCCGGGAAGAGCGCGATCCACCAGGACGTCTGCAGGAAGTCACGGCCGTCGGAGAGCATCGCCCCCCATTCCGGTGCCGGTGGGCGGGTGCCGAGGCCAAGGAAGCTCAGCGACGAGGCGTAGATCAGCGACGTACCGAAACCGACGCTGGCCAGCACCAGCAGCGGGCCGAGCGCGTTCGGCAGCACATGGCGCACCGTCAGCACCCGGCGTGACAGGCCGAGTCCCACCGCCGCCTCCAGGTAGCCGGAGCGCCGCACCAGCAGCGCCTCCGCCCGCACCAGCCGGCTGTAGGGCGGGATGAACGCCACCCCGATCGCGATCAGCACGTTGACCGTGCCGGAACCCAGCACCGAGATCACCACCAGGGCGACCAGCAGCGGGGGCAGGGCCAGCAACATGTCCATCACCCGCATCAGGACCTGGTCGCCGTACCGGCCGCCGAGGCCGGCGACCAGGCCGAGCAGCGCCCCACCGAGCACCGAGATGACGGTCGCGCCGCAGCCGAGCAGCAGTGAGGGCCGGGCCCCGTGCACCACCCGGCTGAACACGTCCCGGCCAAGCTGGTCGGTGCCGAACAGGTGGTGCGGGGTCGGGCCGCGCAGCGCCGCGGCCGGGTCCGTCTGCGTCGGCGAGCCGGCGACCAGCCCCGGCGCCACGACCAGCAGGGCCGCCAGCACCAGCACCGCGGCGGCGATCAGCACCGGCACCGGCGCGCCGGTGAGCCCGGACCGGGCTGCCCGGGCGGCCCGGGCGGCGCCGGCACCGGCACCGCGGCGCAGCCGGCCGGAACGCTCGGCCCCGGTGGCGTCCAGGACGGTCATACCGCCACCGCCTCGGCCCGCAGCCGGGGGTCAACCACCAGCGCGAGCAGGTCGACCAGGGTGGAGATGACCACGAAGGCCAGCGCGCACAACAGCACCACTCCCATCACCACCGGCATGTCCTTGGTCGACACCGCCTGAAGGATCAGCGCGCCGATCCCCGGCCGGCCGAACACCGTCTCCACGGGCACCACTCCACCGATCAACGTGCCGGTCAGCCAGCCGGCGAGGGTGAGCAACGGGACCGTGGCGTGACGCAGCGAATGCCGGGTGGTGACCCCCAGCTGGCTCAGGCCGCGGGCCCGTGCGGTCATCACGAACGGCTGGGTGAGCGTGGCCTCCAGCCCCTCGCGCAGCACCTGGCCGAGCACCCCGGCCAGCGACAGGGCCAGGGCCAGGGCCGGCAGCACCAGCGACCGCAGGTCGCCGGCACCGGCGACCGGGAACAGCGAGAGCTGGAAGGAGAACGCGGTCAGCAACAGCAGGCCGATCCAGAACGGCGGTGTGGAGACCGCGACCAGCTCCCAGGCCGAGGCCACCGAGCGCAGTGGCGGCCGCCGTCCGGCTGTCAGCACCGCGGAGGCCACCGCGAACAGGACGGCCAGGCCCAGTGCGGCCAGCGCCAGTTGGACGGTGGGCCACAACTGGTCGCCGATCAGGGCGGTCACCGGCTGCTGCTGCTGGTACGACTGCCCCAGGTCACCCCGGACCACATCGCCCAGATAGTGGACGTACTGCACCACGACCGGCTGGTCGAAGCCGTAGTCAGCCCTGATCTGGGCCCGGATCTCGGGCGAGGCCGCCGAGTTCGGGCCCAGCAGGATCGCCACCTGGTCGCCGGGGATCAGATGCAGGGCGCCGAAGGCGAGCGTCGCCGCCCCCAGCATCACCACCAGCGCGGCCGCCAGTCGCCTGGAGCCGAACAGCAGCAGCCGGGCAGTCACTTCTTGTCCCGCCACACGTCGTAGAAACGAGGCCAGGCGTTCGTGTCGAAGCCCAGGTCCCGCACGTACTTCGCCGCCCCCACGATGTAGGTCGGCGTGTACACCGGGATGACCGCGGCCTGTTCGATCACCCGCTGCTGGGTCTGCGCGTAGACCTGGTCACGCACCTTCTGGTCGAACGTTCCCTCGCCGGTCTCGGTCCACGTGTCGACCTGCGGATCGTTCAGGAAGGAGATGTTCTGCCCACCGCTCGCGGCGGTGCTCTTCGAGTGGAAGGCGAGCCGCAGCACGTCCGGTTCGTAACGGGCCCAGCTCAGGTCGAGCAGGTCGTAGTCACCGGAGTAGATGGCGTCGATGTACGTGCCCGGGTCCAGGCTTGGCCGCACCACCTCGACACCGATCCTGCGCAGGTCCGCCTGGATGGCCTGGCCGAGAACGTCACGCTGCTCGCGGATCAGCGACGGCACGATCGGCCAGCGCAGGGTGAGTCGCTTACCGTCCTTCGTCCGATAGCCGGCCGAGTCGTGCCCGGTCCAGCCGGCCTGGTCGAGCAGCTGGTTGGCCCTGGCCGCGTCGTAGGGCCAGCTGTTCTCGACCGCCGAGGAATAGGACGGGGTGAGGGCCCCGATCGGGCTCCACGCACGCTTGTACTGGCCGAAGTACACGGTCTGCACATCGGTGGACAGGTTGATGCCCAGCTGCAGCGCCTTGCGCAGCTTCTCGTCGTTCAGCGGGGCGCGGGAGATGTTCGGGTAGATGTTGTAGTTGCCGCCCGCCGCGTCGCGGCGCAGGACCTGCAGGCCGCTGTTGGCGCTCACGGTCCGCACGTTCGCCGGTGGCAGGGAGCCGGCCACATCGATCTGCCCGCTGGTCAGCGCGCCGACCCGGACGGAGTTCTCCCGCAGGAAGCGGATGGTCAGCGTGTTCAGGTAGGCGGGGCCGGTGTGCCCGGCGCCCTGCGGGGCCCAGGCGTAGGCCGGGTTACGGGTGAGGACCACGCTCTGGCCCTTGGTGTAGCTGGTGAACACGAACGGCCCGGTCCCGACGGATGTCGGCCCGCCGGCGCTGAGCTTGGCGGCATTGGCCGCGAGCGTTCTGGGTGAGTAGAAACCCAGGTAGGCGGTGCTGGCCGCCTGGAGGAACGGGGCGAACGCCCGGGTGAAGCTGATCTTCACCGTCTGTGGGTCGATCACCTCGGTGCCCGCGTACGGGCCCAGCAGGCTGGCGGCGTACTGCGACTTGGTCGACTTCGCCACGACGTGGTCGAAGTTCGCCTTGACCGCGGCCGCGTCAAAGCTGGTCCCGTCGCTGAACTTCACGCCCTGGCGCAGGTGGAAGGTGTAGCTGCGGACGTCCGGGGAGATCTCCCAGGAGCTGGCGAGCCACGGCCGCAGGGCCCCCTTGGCGTCCTGGTAGACGAGTGAGTCGAACACGTTGCGCTGGATCAGCGCCGTGACGTCCTGCGGACTGACGTGGATGTCGAAATTGATCGGCTCGGTGTCGGTCGCGAACGTCAGGGAACCACCGTGGACCGGGGTGGTCGCCCGGTCCACGGTCGAACCACCGCCTGAACTGCAGGCGGCCAGCAGCGTCGCGGCGACAACGAAGGACAGCGAAATTCGACGGCGACTTCGAGAAAAGCGCATACATCTGCTCCAGAGACACGGAAATGCAGCACAGAAAAAACCGGGAAACGAGTGACAGCCGAGTCTCCGAAGCCGGAGCCGAGGCGTCAGGGTGCGGTGGGAAACCCCGCCTGCCAGGCAGTTCACAGAGCTTAACCGCACCTACTCAGGGCGGAAACCGACTCTTCTGTGATACGGCACACACCCCAGCGAACTTCGGCGAGATTGTTTCAGGAACACGACAGTGTCGGCCTGGCGACCCTAATAGACCCCAGGTCACAGGGGTGCCATCCGGGCCTCTTGGGGTTGGCGCTAGGGGTGTACCCCGACTAACGTCGTATCCGGCTGGCAGCTACGGCAATGATGACCGTTGGCGGCGGCATTCTCATTCTGGCAATGCGGGTCGGGATCGCAGCACGGACCGGACGCACTGATCCCACGCACAGTTCGCCGATCACACACAGCTCGTCCGGCTGATCGCCTGCACCATGGCCCTCGTTGTTTTCCCGCGCCGCTCCCCCACGGCGTTACGGCGGCCCAGCCGCGCAGGCGAACCACTCCGGTTGCGGCTGCCCGGACCCAGACCGAAGGAGCTCGCCCCGTGAGCACACCTGCACACCTCGCCCCCAGCACGGGCGCACCGACCGCCACCGCCCTGTCCGCGCCCGGCGGCGCAGGGGTCGCGGGACCACCGGCGACGCCTGGCGACCTCGATCTCACCGATGGGACCAGGTTCGCCGACGGCATCCCCTACGACCTGCTCGCCCGGCTGCGCGCCGAAGCACCGATCCTGCTGCACCCCCCGGGATCCTCGGTGGACGGGGAGGCCTTCTGGGTCCTGACCCGGTACGCCGACATCGCCGCGGTCGCCGCCGACCCGGTGTTCTCCTCGCAGGGCGGCGGTGGCCGTTCCGGCGGCGGCACCCATCTCGACGACCTGCCCCTGGGCGTCCACCCCGGCGTCCTGATCGGGATGACCGACGATCCTCGCCATGCCCGGCTACGCGACCTGCTACAGCCGGCTTTCGATCATGAGGCGGCGCGGGCACTGGAACCGGAGATCCGCGCACGGGCGGCGGCGCTGCTGGACGCGGCGGTCGAACGTGAGACGGGCAACTTCGCGACCGAGGTCGCCGGACCGTTCGCGACCGAGGTCGTGGGCCTGCTGTTCGACGCGCCCCGCACCGACTGGCCCACCCTGACCGGATGGACACACGCGGTGGCCGGACTGGTCAACCGCACCACCGGTGTCGTCGACGACCAGTCCAAGGCCATCGGCCTCAGCGTCGGCGAATACTGCGGCACGCTGCTGGTCGGCCGGCGGGGATGTCCCGGCGCCGACGTCGTCTCGCGGCTGGCCAACGGCGAGCTGGCGACCGACGGCACGCCGGCGGCGGCCGCGGCGGGAGCGGCCGATCGACCGCTGACGGAGTACGACCGGGCGGCGAACCTCAACCTGCTGTTCCTGACCGGTGTGGAACAGCCGCGCAACACCGCCGCCAGCGGCGTGCTGGCCCTGGCCGAGCATCCCGACCAGTGGAACCTGCTGCGTGCGGACCGGTCGCTGCTGCCCCGCGCGATCGAGGAGATCCTGCGCTGGGCCCCACCGAACCCCTACAACCGGCGCACCGCCCGACGCGACGTCGACTTCGGTGGCACACACATCCGCGCCGGCCAGAAGGTCACCCTGTGGTGGGCCTCGGCGAACCGGGACGAGTCCGTGTTCCCGCACGCGGACCGGTTCGACGTGCGCCGCGACCCGAACCCGCACCTGAGCTTCGGCGCCGGTGAGCACAGCTGTCTCGCCGGTGAACTCGCCCGGCTGGAGCTGCGCGTCCTGCTGGAGGAACTGCTGGACCGGGTCGAGCGGATCGAGCTGACCGGGCCGGTGGCCTGGACCCCGAGCAACAAGCACGCAGTGGTCGTCGACCTTCCGGTCCGGCTCGTCCCGAAGGGACAGCGATGAGCATCGAACACCCCACCAGCACGCCGCGGCCGCCGTCCGAGTCGACGGTGCCCGACAGAACAGTGACCGACAGGACAGTGACCGACCGCTCGGTGGCCGACCGCTCGGTGGCCGACGAGGCGGTGGCCGTCATCGGGCTGGCCTGCCGGCTGCCGGGTGCCGCCTCGCCGGAGGCGTTCTGGCGGCTGCTGGTCGACGAGGTCGAGGCGGTCGGTGACATCCCGGCGGCCCGGGTGGCACCGGCCGGCCCGCTGCCGGCTCGAGCGAGCGGCGGCTGGCCCCTGCGCGGTGGCTTCCTGGCCGAGGTGGACACGTTCGACGCCGACTTCTTCGGCATCTCCGCCCGGGAGGCCGCAAGCCTCGACCCGCAGCAGCGGCTCGCCCTGGAGCTGGCCTGGGAGGTGCTGGAGGACACCCGCTCCCAGCCGCCGGCGGCGCCGGTGGGCCCGGTCGGGGTGTACCTCGGTGCGATCGCGGACGACTACGCCCGCCTCGCCCTCGGCCAGGGCGAGGCCGCCGTGGGCCCGCACACCCTGACCGGTCAGAGCCGCGGTCTGCTGGCCAACCGGGTCTCCTACCTGCTGGGGCTGTCCGGGCCGAGCCTGGTCGTCGACTCCGGCCAGTCCTCGTCCCTGGTCGCCGTGCACCTCGCCTGCGAGAGCATCCGCCGCGGGGAGAGCCGGCTCGCCCTGGCCGGCGGCATCGACCTGCACCTGGACGCCACCGGCTTCCGGACCGCCGAGAAGTTCGGCGCGTTGTCGCCCACCGGGCGCTGCCACACCTTCGACGCCCGCGCCGACGGGTACGTCCGCGGCGAAGGCGGCGGCCTGGTCGCCCTCAAGGCGCTGCGGGACGCGATCGCCGACGGCGACCGGATCCACGCGGTCATCCGCGGCAGCGCCGTGAACAACGACGCCGGCGGTCAGGGGCTGACGGTCCCCCGTCAGGGTGCGCAGGAGGAGGTGCTGCACGCCGCCTACGCCCGCGCCGCGGTAGCACCATCCGCGGCCCGGTTCGTCGAGCTGCACGGCACCGGGACCCCGGTCGGCGACCCGATCGAGGCCGCCGCGCTGGGCGCCGTCCTTGGCCGCGACCGTGGCCAGGACGAGCCTCTGCTCGTCGGTTCGGTCAAGACGAACATCGGTCATCTCGAGGGCGCCGCCGGCATCGCCGGGCTGCTCAAGGCGGTTCTCAGCGTCGCGGCCGGGACGCTGCCGGCCAGCCTGCACTTCGAGTCCCCGAACCCGCGCATCCCGTTGGACGAGCTGAACCTGCGGGTCAACGTCCGCACCCAGCCGATCCGAACGGCCGGACGCCCCCTGATCGCGGGGGTCAGCTCGTTCGGCATGGGCGGCACCAACTGCCATCTGGTGCTGGGCGAGGCACCCCCGTCGACCGCGCCGACCAGCGGTGCCACCGAGGCGGGCTCGGACGCGCTGGTGTTCACCCTGTCGGGCCGCAGCCGCCAGGCGCTGCGCGGGCAGGCCGCTCGGCTGCACGAGCATCTCGCGGCGCACCCGGACGCCGGCCTCGCCGACGTCGCCTACTCGCTGGCCGCCACCCGGCGGACGTTCGAACATCGGGCCGCGATCGTCACGGCGGACCGTGACACGCTTCGCACGGAGCTCGCCGCGTTGGCCGAGGGCCGCACGATCGCGGGTTTCGGCCCGCCGCTGGCCGGCGCCGACCGTCCGGTGCTCGTCTTTCCAGGCCAGGGCTCGCAGTGGGTCGGCATGACCCGGCAGCTGCGCGCACGGTCTGACCGGTTCCGCGCGGCCTGGGACCGTTGCCTGGAGGCGTTGGCCCCCTACCTGGACTGGTCCCCGGACGAGGCGATCGACGACCCGCGGCTGCTGGAACGCAGCGATGTGGTCCAGCCGCTGCTCTGGGCCGCGATGATCTCCCTGGCGAGGCTCTGGGAGTCCTACGGCGTGATCCCCGCGGCGGTGGTCGGCCACTCCCAGGGTGAGATCGCCGCCGCACACCTGGCCGGCGTCCTGTCGCTGGCGGACTCGGCGAAGGTCGTCGCGCTGCGCGGGAAGGCGCTGACCACGCTGGTCGGACTGGGTGGCATGGCCACCCTGGGACTGCCCGCCGCCGACGCGACCGAGTACGTCGCCCGGTGGGACGGCCAGCTGACCCTCGCCGCCGTCAACGGTCCCCGGTCCTGCGTCGTGGCCGGCCCACCCGACGCGCTGCAGGCACTGATCGCCCGCGCCCAGGCCGACGGGATCTTCGTCCGGCTGGTCCCGATCGCCTATCCCTCGCATTCGCGGTTCGTCGAGCCCGTCCGTGAGCCCATGCTGGCGGCGCTGGCGGACATCACCGCCCAGCCGGCCCAGGTGCCCTTCTACTCGACCGTCACCGGGGACCTGATCGCCGACACCACCACCCTGACCGCCGACTACTGGTACACCAACCTGCGCCAGGCCGTGCGTTTCCACGACGCTGTCGGTGCGCTCGCCCGCGACGGGCATCGGCTGTTCATCGAGTCCAGCACCCATCCCGTGCTGACCGTCGCCGTCCAGGACACCCTCGACGACGCCGGGGTGGACGGCCGCGCGTTCGCGACCCTGCGCCGCAACGACGGCGATCTGACCCGCTGGCACGGCGCGGTGGGCGACGCGTTCGCCGCCGGCCTGACCGTGGACTGGCAGCCGGCGTTCGCCGGCCATCCCGTGCGACCCGTCGACCTGCCCACCTACGCCTTCCAGCGACGCCGGCACTGGTTGGACGCCGCCGTGCCCACCAACGCCGCGTCGGCGCCACCCGGCACCGCGCCGGCCAGCACACCCGCGGCCAGCACAGCCGCGACGGTCGACGCCGACCGCGGGCCGGTAGCCGATCCGCCGGCGGACGACTCGCTGGCGGCGCAGGTCGCGGCGCTGCCCCGCGGCGACCGGCACGCCCATCTGCTGCGGCTGGTCCGCGCCGAGGTGGAGGCGGTCCTCGGCGGTGGGGAAGCGACCGACCTGACCCGGACCTTCAAGGATCTCGGGCTCGACTCGCATCTGTCGGTGGAGCTGCGTAACCGGCTCGCCGCGGTGACCGGACAGCGGCTGCCCGCGGGCATCCTGTTCGACCATCCCACCGCGGACCGGCTCGTCGGCCACCTGCTGGAACGGCTTGTGGGCGCTGACGCCACGGTGGCCACCGGTGCGGCGTCGGGGCGGACCGGTGGGCCCGCCGACTCCCGGGAGCCGATCGCCGTGGTCGGGATGGCCTGCCGACTCCCCGGCGGCATCACCTCACCCGACGAACTCTGGCACCTGC
>NZ_JALKFW010000190.1:0-42675 GCF_023243055.1 Frankia sp. AgPm24
CGGTCATTCTGGCAGCCGAGTTGACGCGTAGGCCCCGCCCTGAAGGACGGGGCCCGCGCGCTACGTTTCCCGGTCACGAGGGGCTGCTCGCCGACCAGGGCAGCGATCCCCGGGGTTTCTTCGGCGCCGCGGGCATCCGGTCCGACGACGCGCTGGCCCTGCTCGACTCCGGACGCCGGCACACATCCGAGGCCACCGGCCCGCATGTGGTCACCGGCCCGGTGGCCGTCCGCGGCGCCCGGCCCGGGGACGTCCTCGAGGTCGAGGTGCTGGAACTCGTCCAGCGGGCACCGTACGGGGTGATCAGCAACCGGCATGGTCGGGGCGCGCTGCCCGGCGAACTGCCGATCGCCCCCGCCGACCTGCCACCGGGGGTGGACGTGCCACCGGTGTGCCTCGTCGCGCACACCGACGGCGGTGGGCACGGGGTCCTGCCAGTCGGTGACGGCCGGGCGATCCGGTTCCCGCTGCGTCCCTTCCTGGGGATCATGGGGGTGGCGGTGGCCGGGGACGGCCCCGTCCACTCGGTGCCACCCGGGCCGCATGGCGGCAATCTCGACATCCGCCATCTGGGCGTCGGCGCCCGGCTCTACCTGCCCGTCCAGGTGCCGGACGCGCTGTTCTACGTCGGCGACCCGCATTTCGCCCAGGGCGACGGCGAGGTGGCCCTGACCGCGTTCGAGGCTCCCCTGCGCGCGCTGCTGCGCCTGACCGTCCACGCCGACGACGGCGCCCGCAGGCTCGCCCGCACGCTGACCGCGCCCTGGGCGGGCACCGACTCCCTGCACATCGTCGCCGGTCTGGACCCCGACCTCGGTGCCGCGTTGCGGGCCGCGACCCGCAACGCCATCGCCTTCCTCGGCGATCGGTACGGCCTGCCACCCGCGGTGGCCCTCGCCTATCTCTCCGCCGCCGGCGACTTCGCCGTCAGCCAGGTTGTCGACCAGGTGGTCGGCGTCCACTGCTGCCTACGCCGGGCCGACCTCGCCACCCTCGTCTCTCCCCCGCCTCCCGCTCCTCCTGGCCACGGCGGACGTTGATGGCGCCGGTGGCGGGGCTACCGGCAGCGGGGCTGTTGGCGGGAAGGGCTGGAGCGCTGGGACGGAAGTGTCCGCGGAACCGGGGGACGAGGTCCGGACGGTAGGGGAAACGGATACGCTCGATGTCTCGGAGTGGCGGAGGGTGGTCCCGGTGGCGATGACGAACCCGCGGGTCGAGGTGCCGCTGCTGCGGCGGCTGGTCGGTCAGGCGCTGCGCCGCCACCGCCAGGCCCAGGGGCGTACCCTGCGCGACGTCGCGGATGCCGCACGGGTGTCGATGCCGTATCTGTCCGAGGTGGAGCGGGGTCGTAAGGAGGCCTCCTCGGAGGTGCTCGCGGCGATCTGCCGGGCTCTGGGTATCCGCCTGGCCGACCTGCTCGACGAGGTCCGCCTCGAACTCGCCCGGGTGGAGCCGCTGGTCGTGCCGTCCGCCGCGGCCGGTGCCCACCCGGCCCGCACCGCGGCGCTGACCGGCCCCGGGTTCACCAGTTCGGGTGGCCCGCAGCTCACCGGCCCGGCCGCGGTGGTCGAGGTGCTGACCGGCGCCGTCGCCGGGCAGGCCACCGCCGGTTTCCTCGGCCAGCTTCGTTCCCGCGCCGCGGAGCCTCTGGTCGGCGGGTCCGTCCAGGACGCGGGGCGGAACGGCACTTTTGTGTCACTGGGTGTGCCGGGGCAGGGTGTCGTGGGGCAGGTCGGCATCGGGCCCATCGGCGGGATGTCCGGCGCGGCTGGCGACCTCGGGCTGTCCGCCGACGGGGTCGGCAGCATCCGCCGTCTTGACGCGACGGGTGTGGGCCGAATGGGTGCGGCGCGGATCGTCGTCGCCGCTGGTGGCGGTGGTATCGCCCGAAGCCGGGCCGGGATGCGTCGGCGCGTCGGGTACGGGCGGCCCCGCTGCCGGCGGTCGGTGGCGGGGCGTTCCCGTCCCACCGCGGCCCACGTCTGATTGCGACCGACGCCTCCCCCACCGGGAGAACGGCGAATACCGAGAAACGTGGTTCGCGGACCTTCGACGCTCCGAGTCCGATATGCGCGGTATCGATGGGATGGTTGTTCGTGGCGGCCACGAACAACGACGGTCATTGTCACCGGATCACGAAACGTTCGGCGGTGGCACGGCGGGGCATGCGACTATTGGCGCTGTTTTTCCGGCGCACTCCAGCGGATTGGTGGAAGCATGTCGCAACGAACCGGGACGAAGCTGCTCACGGCGCAGGAGAGGCCGACCGTCCGGGCACTGTTAGGCCTGCCGATCCCACCCGAGGAGCTCACCCCGCCACCGGCTGACACAACCCAGCCCGATCACCATGTCTGGGAACGCACCCATGACTCGGCCGCGGCGAAGGACGCGTTCGCGACCGAACTCAAGGCCGCGCTGAAGACGGCGATCGACGACCAGGAACCGGCCATCCAGCGTAAGGAGAACGCCCCCAGCATCGACCTGAGAAGCCTGCTGCCCGCGGCGGCAGCGGCCCGCGAGGTCGTCGACGCGTACTTCGCCGACTGGACCCGCGCCGCGGCCCTGCCGGCCAGCCTCCTGAACACCCGGCACCATTTCAGCTTCACCGTCGACGGGGACGCTCCCACCATTGTCTCCATGGCGGACCTCCCGACCCGAACCCGGCTGAGGTGGACGACCGAGCCGGCCAACGTGATCGGTTTCCTGATGGGCACCGACGGGCCCCGGGCGGTGGCCACCAGGCACTCGTTCCACCACGAGAACGGCGCCCCCGAGGAGTCCGCCTTCTACCAGCAGGCGGTGGTGGAACCGTTCCTCGCGGCCCACCGGGACGCGCTCATCCGCTATGAGAAGTTCGTCATGTCCATGACCGACCCGAACACCGCCCGGGTCTTCATCGCACCCTGGGTGCCGGACTGGAAGGCGACCGAGACGGAGCTGACGTCCGCGGCCGTCGCGCAGAAGAAGTGGACCATCTTCGCAAACCTGGTACACGAGTACATTCACGTGCTGCAACATCCGCTGCTCCCGACCGCGACCGGGCGCAGCGTCGTCGTGCGGGAGGGCATCTGCGAATATCTGGCCGTGCAGGTGGTCCGGTATGTCGGCACCTGGTCGGACGAGCAGCTCACCGACCTGAACAAGCGGATCGTCGGCGCCGGAAACTTCCGCGCCAGCCGGAACTGGCTGACCGGTTACACCGCGACCGAGGAATACCGCTCCTACGTCGACCGGGTCACCCAGGCCATCCAGACCGTCGGCGTGAACGCGATATACGCCGCCTTCTTCCAGGGCCACACCGAGTTCCTCGGCACCGCCGTCGGCCACGGCGGGCGCCAGTTCGCGCTACCCGCGGTGGCCACCGCCGCCGGCGGCATCCGGCGTCTCCCCTTTCCCGCGGCCAGCGGTCGCCGCGGCCACGACTGGATCTCCCGCGGCACCGCGATACCCGCGCCGAGGTTCGCCGAACTCAACGCGGACGTCGAACTCACCCTGGCGCAGGGCTTCGTCGACGACGGCCTGGACCTACAGGTCTCCGTTCCGGATTTCCGGGCGCACCGGGTACTGACCTTCGACGGCGTCAGCGAGACCTGGGAGCAGATCGCCGCCCAGAACGGCACCTCCGTCTCCGACCTGCTGGCCATCAACAACCCGGACGAAAGACTCCCACCGCTGGAGGAGCTCGCCCTCGAATGGCTCCTCGTCCGCGACATCTGAGCTGTTCGGACCGGCGAGGATCCCCCCGTCAGAGGGCCGCTACGTCGAATTGTCCGCAGGGCGAGCGCCGAAGTTGTAGGTCGTCGGGCCTGTCGTCTGGCCGGGACCGTAGATGTCGCGCCCCGCCGACACTGTCACCCCGCCCGGCGGAGCCCCGGCAGTTGATGCCCCGGCAGTTGATGCCCCGGCAGTCGGTACCTCGCCGGCTGGCGTCCGGTCGGTCGACGCCCGGTCAGGCGGCTCACCGCCTGTCGGTGCGCCGACGTCGCCGTCGCTGTCCTCCTCGTTGCCTGCCGGCTCAGCGGCTTGCTCCAGGGACACCTTCGAGGCGGCCCCGGGAAAGGGGGGTGGGGGCCCATCCGTGAACAATCCAGGGAAGATCGGCGCGCTGGCAGGTTTGGCCCGGCCACCGGAGACGGCGAGCCGGGCCCATCTGACCAGCTCAGCACGGGCATCGTCCTCCGCCTTGTCGAACAGGTCGACTGGAACTACCTGGCCGAGCAGCCCGGGCCGGGCACAGTCCTCGACCCGGACGGCGAGCAGCTTGCGGGTGAACCCGCTCGGATCCGCGCTGAAGGCCGAATGCCACTCGGCCGTACCGAACTGGGCATGGGTGTATTCGTCGGACACCACGGCGATCATGCGCTGCGCGCGGATGACACCGTTCTGCATGCCGACAACGAGGTTTGTGCCGGGCACCATGTCCCACGCCTGGAACAGCACCTGGAACCCACCGCTCTCCTCGAGCTGCCAGGCGATCCACTCCGCCCAGCGCCAGTCGGCCTGCGCGTAGGAGACAAAAAAATCCCAGTCGGGCTTGTCCATGCCGGGCACACCGACGCTTCCCCCATTAGCCACGCGCGAACAGTATGCCATCCGCACGCACCTCGCCAAGACCGCGAACAGAACCAGTACGACGCAATGGGCCCCGTGGGCGTGCGCCCACCCCTCGGTGCGCACCGCTCCAGAGCCGGACGGTCACCGCCACCAGCGGGCTCGACGTAGTTTTCCGGGGCCAGAACCCGTCACATGACGGGATGCGTTCCAGACCCGAGGTGTAACGGCGACGATTCGGCTGTCCGATTTCAGCGATCCAACCTCGACTCTTGAAAAAGAAGTCCGAAATGTCCAATATCAAGAGTCGAGCCTGGAGTGTAAGGTGTGCTCCGCAAGCGCGAATCCAGACACAACTGTCCACGGGGGGGCAGATGAACAGCGCACGCCTGCCGCACGACTTGGCGGGGTGAGAGTTCCGGTGAGACGCGATCTGCATGGCCCCGGCCATGCCGTTTTCCGGAATCAGGCCACTGGCCCACAGCCCAGCAGGGTCTCAGCATGATCGGCAATCAGCCACCAGCACCCAACCATGCAGTCCTCGCACAGCCGCCGCAGGCCAGAGAGCGCGGATCCGACGGCAACGGTGGGCCAGCGTCATCACCCCCGCCTCCGCCATCGGGCAGGCCAGGCCGACCTTCGCAGGCCCCACCCGACGAGCATCGTGAGCCACAGCATGGGTCGGGCGGGCAGCGAGAACACGCGCTGCCCGAGGATGCCCGCTCCACCAGGGAGTCCGCGCGCGACGGGCTACGGGTGGCCGCAGCGACGCAGGGCGAGGCCCAGGCCCGGCTCAACACCGAACGCGAACACCGGGCCACCGTGCACGCCGGTCGCGACCTTTACGGGCCCGGTCAGGCGACCGGGCCGACCACTTATCACTTCTACGGGCACGAATACACCCAGCGCAGCGCTGGCGGCGTCCGATCTCGGCCGCTGTCCGCCGCGGAGCTGGCCCAGGCGGAGATCTTCGTCGAGCCACCCGCCTTCGACGCGCTCACCGGCGCCATCGCCCGCTCCCCCCTGATCGTCCTGCGCGGCCCGGCCGGAACGGGGAAGACCGCGGCCGGGGTGCGGTTGCTCCAGCACGCCCAGGCCAGCGCGCTGTTCGAGCTGGCGCCCGATACCGACCTGCGTCAGTTCATGACGGAGGAACCCAGACAGGGCGCCGGTTATCTGCTGTCGGATATCGGCCAGTCCCAGGCGAACAGTCTCGGTCTGTTCGACCTGAGCGCGATCGCCAGCCGGCTGGAGCACCAGCAGGCCTTCCTCGTTCTCACCATCGCGGACAGCGTGCATCTCATGGGTCTGCACGCCGGCAGCGTCCTGATCGACCTCACCACCCGGCCGGACCAGGCCGCGGTCCTCGCCGGCCATGTGGCCTGCCGGCTCGCCGAGCGGCCAGGGATGAGCGACGAGGCCGCGCGTCGTCGTGCCAGCGCGCTGCTCGCCCGCAGCCCCGTGCGCTCCTTCATCACTGCGGCGCTGGACGCCCAGGCCGCCGTGGAGAAGGTCGTCACGATCGCCTGGGCGCTCGCTGATGTCGACGCCGACATCAGCGGCGCCGCGCTGGTCGCGGCGGCCCAGGCAAAGGTCGCGGCGCAGGAACAGGCCGAGTTCGTCGACTGGTTCCGGGGCCTGCCGCCGGGTGTGGAGAGCCGAACGCTCGCGATCGCGCTGGCGGTGTTGCAGGGCGAACCGTACGAGACGATCGCGGACGCCGCGCTCACCCTCGAGCACCGGCTGACGGACCTCGGCCACCCCGGGCCGACGAACGCCGCGGGCTATCCGATGGCCCCGCCGCCGCAGCCGGACTGGTTCGGTCGAGACAGAACGTCCCGGCTGGCGCGGATGCGGGCGCGGGTGACCAGCACGACGATCGACGCCCGCCGCGGCGGAACGTCGCCTGCCACCGTCGCCCAGTTCGACGACGTCCGTTATCCCGGCTGGGTGCTACTGCACACCTGGCACGAGTACGACCTGCTGCGTCCGCAGCTGCTGGGCTGGCTGCGTCACCTCGGCGGGCATCCGAAGGAAAGCGTGCGGGTGCGCGCCGCGGTGACCGCGGGCACGCTCGCCACGCTCGCGTTCGACATCGTCTGTGGTGAGGTGATCGCGCCCTGGGCGAAGAGTGATTACACCCACGAACGTGACGCCGCCGCGACCGCGCTGCACGATCCGGGGGTCGCCCCGGACCTGGCCGCCGCGGTGGAAGCTCTGATCGAGTCGTGGGAAGCCGACAGCGACCCGTGCCTGCGGGCGACGGCCGCCCGCGCGTTCGGGGCGAGCCTCGGCGCCCGGGACCCGGTGGAGGCGTTGCTGCGCTTGGAGGCACTCGCGGACACCGACATGCTCGGGGTGACCAACGCGATCTGTGTCAGCCTGGCCGAGTTGCTGCTGGAGAACGAGGACAGCATCGACGCGCGGGTTCTCGAGCAGCTGTGTCGCTGGGTCGACCATCGGGAACCCCTGGTCGCGAGGACGGGCCAACTGGCGTTCCTGCTCGCCGCGGTTCACCTGGTCGACCAGATTCCGTCCCAGGCGAACCCTGGGAAGATCCTGATCTGGCCGTTGCTGCTGCGGATCGCCATCGCCGACGCGGCCCGCGGTCGCGAGATCGTCTACCTGTGGGAAAGGGTCTTCAACTCGGACGCCAACGAGACGGGGTACGAGGCGCTCAGAATCTGGGCGATCATGCTCGACTCGCTGCCGAACGCCCAGCGCGCCTTCGCCGACCTCGTGGTCGGTCGACCCCAGCTGACCTACACGCTCCAGTGCGTCGAGTACGCCGCGCAGGCGTGGCTGGCCGCCGATCCCGAACCCCTCGCCCCGCACACCGCCCGGACCGTTCTCGATTACCTCGCACGCAGAAGGGGTGACTCATGGCCCATCAACCCGTAGCGTTGATTGTGGACGAGGCGTCGCTGGAGCGACGGTTCACCAACCGTGGTCCTGCCATCCAGCCCGGCACCGTTCTCGTCGTCGCGGACGCCGACGGCCGCGCCTTCCAACTCGACCGGCGACCGTCGTGGACGGAATGTGTCTCCGGGCGATTTCGAACCCAGTTCGTCGTCAATACCACCGACCACACGAGCATCCTGCAGGAGAGCCTGCCGAGCCGTGACGACGTCTTCCGCTTTCAGGCGTCGATCGATATCGGTTGGCGGGTCACCGATGCCCGCGAGGTGGTCGTACGCGGCGTTCGCGACGGACTGGCGGTCGCCCGGTCGTATCTGCTCGACCTGCTGATGCCGATCACCCGTGGCTTCGATCAGGACCTGCCCGAGCAGGCCGAGAACGCGCTCAACACCCGACTGCGCGGGCATCCGGTGGTGCTGGCCGAGGGAATCACCCTCTACCGGGTGAGCGCTCGGATTTCCCGGGAGCAGAGCAACCAGGAATGGCTGCGGTACCAGGTCCACAAGGACTGGGAACGCCAGCGTGGGCTCGACCAGTTCGCCGACGAGAGCGCGTCCGCGCACCAGCGGAACGCGCTGGCGAGCATCGAGCAGCGGGGTGAGTTGCGCCGCGTCGACGAACGGCTGGCAGTACTACGTGCGACCCTCCCCAACGTCGACGACCTGACGCTGCGCCACCTGGCGCACCATCCGCACGACACCGGCAGCCTGCTGTCGGCCATCGGCCAGCGTCACAGCGAGGACCGAGCCTTCCAGCTCCAGATCTTCGAGCAGTTCATCGCCGCCGGACTGATCGAGCGGGCCGCCGTGCAGGGCATCCTCTCGGGTGCCGGAATCCAGACCGGACCCGTGGGGCCCGCGCTGCAGCCGCCCTACGCAGCGCCCCGCGCGGCACTGCCGGGCAGTGTCACTCCCACGGCCCTGCCCGCGGGAGCCCCACAGCCGCCCCCGCCGCCCTACGATCAGCCGCCGGACGGACAGCCGTGGCGCCAGGCGACGTCCGGCACACCCAGCGCACCGCCGCCGGCGACCTGGGACGAGGAGACAGCACCGGCGAACGGGGGCGGTACGAACGTCGTCGGCACCCGTCGGGTCAGCCGTCCCGACATCGAACCGAGCCGCGTCGCGGACAGCGCCACGGCGTCGGGGGCGGCGGTACCGGCGCACGACGCGCCGTACGGCGAGGAGCAGTTCGCCGAGCCGCCGCTGGCCGCCGACTCACAGGTCATCGATGGGCAGGCCGGCGCGCATGTTGTTGGCTGGCAGCCTCGACGCAGACCGCAGCCGTGATGGCGATGAACATGGTGCGCCAGGGCACCACCGCTCGTACCGACCAGGACGATCGGACCACCATGGTGCTGATGGTGATCGCGTTCGTGCTCACCATCGGACTGTTCTTCGGGGCCGGTGTTGTTCTGCTCTGGGACGACCACCCTCGAACAGGAGCCCTCTCATGCGGCTGCGGAGTCGTCGTACTGCTGCTCGCGGTGCTGCTGTCCCGCTTCCGGATGAGGCGCCGCAGCGGGAACGTCGGCCAGCACCAGCCGTCCGGCTCCGGCCACTGTCCCGCCGGCTCGGGCGAGGGCGCCGTGCTGGGCGGCCGTGAGCCCACCCCAGCGGCGCCGGGCATGTCAGTGCCGCTGGCCTTGCCGCCCGCCGTCACCCCTGCTCCACCCGCCCCGGATTATGATCAACCGGGCGCGGATGCGGGCGCGGTCGACTCGCCCTGGCCGGACCAGCTCGCTGTACCGGCCAGGGCCCGGTTGCTGGGTCAGCCCTCGGTCGCCGCGAACAGCCCGTGGTACCTGCCGGTCGTGTCCACCCAGCCGGCGGTGGCCGCCGACCAGGCACGGCTTGGCGACCTCGAGGTGCGCGCCGCGTCGATCATCGGGACGGGCCACCGCAGCTCGGACCCCGCGACACCGCGCCAGGACGCCTACCGGCTCGGCCGCGACACGGCTGGACGCCATCTGATCATCGCCGTCGCGGATGGCATGTCCGACAGCGAACGCTCCGACCACGGGGCGACCGTGGCCGTCAGCACCGCCGTCGCGGTACTGCGCCGTCATCTGGATACCGGCGCCACCCTGCGCGACCTGTCCGCCGCCGAGGTGTTCAGGGAGGTCTCGGGCACGATCGTCCGCTCGCTGGAGGGGCGGAACATGACCGAGATGGACGTCCGGACCGGACTGATCGTCGCCGTCATCTCGGTACTCCCGACCAGGGACGGCCACCGCGAGGCATGGTTCGGGCACCTGGCCGATCTCTCCGCCTGGCAGCACAGCGCGCTGCCAGGAACCGGCTGGACGCATCTCGCCGGCGACCGCAAGAACGACGGTATGGACAGCAACTCGCTGAGCCGGTTCCTGCCTTTCTCGCCCGGCGATGCCAGGGACACGCGCGCGCGGATTCCGGCCGGAGCCATCGTCGCGCTCATGTCCGACGGCGTCAGCGACGCGCTGACGGGAATCCCGGGTGCGAACGACTGGTTCGCCCGCCAGTGGACCAGCCCGCCCGCCGTGGCGCAGTTCATCCAGCAGATCGGTTTCGAGGCCAAGACCTTCACGGATGACCGCACCGCGGTCGTCATCTGGTGCGACCCGTCTCGTCCCGTCCTCGCGCGGACCGCGGGCACAGGGTGGCTACCTCGATGACAGCCTGGTCGGATCAGCCCTTCCCCAGAATCGTCGGCTACGCCACGGTGAGCGGCCAGAAAAGGGAGATCTCGCCCGGCGCGGGCGAGAGTCGGGTCATCTACGAGATCGATGGCCATCCCGGCTGGCTGGCCAAGCTCTACAAATCACATCTGACCCTGAGCAACGGTCGCCTCGACCAGTTGATCGGCCTACCGGACCGGCTGTCCCAGGCCGAGAGAGCACTCGTTGACACCACGACCTCGTGGCCGGTCGCCAGGATTCTCGACGCCGGTCGGACCGTGGGCGTGGTGCTCCCCCTGGCTCCCAGTGGATACAGCGGGTTCCTGAGCCGCGGCGGCAGGCAGACCACCACCCGGGAGACCTTCACCGTGGACCTCCTGTGCCAGTCGGCGGACTGGCAGCGATCCCGAGGTCTACCGGTCCCGTCGGCGGCCGAGCGGCGTGCGGCCAGCCTGCGCATCGCCAGGGTGGGTGCCCTGTTCGAGGGTGCCGACATCGTCTACGGCGACTGGTCGTACGCGAACGCGCTGTGGAATCCGGCGAACAACGAGATCTACGTCATTGATGTGGACTCCGGCGAGTTCGGCTCCCGACCGTGGGTGGAAACCCCCGGATGGGAGGATCCTCAGGTACCGGCCAGACGGCCCATGGACAGCACCACCGACCGGTATCGCGTCGGCCTGCTCGTCGCCCGGGTCCTGACGGGCGAACGCGACCTCGCGAAGCTCCCGGTGGCACTGAGTCGGCTGGAACGCGGCGATCCCGCCGCCGGTGTCCTGATCGCGATGACGAACGGCCAGCGACCGACCTCGACCCGACCGAGGATCAGCGAGCTGGTGGCAGCGTTGACCGTCGACCAGGCGGGTACCGCGGCGACGCCCTCAGCGCCTTCGCCGACAACGGACGGGGCACACGTGATGGGCTGGCAGCCGACCAGCCGCCAGCGCGCGGGCAGCGCCGCAGCGCGACCGCGAACCACCGACCAGCCGTCGACACCGCGGGCCACTCCGACGGCCCCCAGGAAGCCGACTCACCCCACCCCCTCCGCCCCCTCGCCCCCCTCCGCCCCCTCGCCCCGACCCGCCTCGCGACGGCCACCCGCACGACAGCCGTCCCCCGCGCAGTCATCCGCCAGTTGGGACGATTTTGTCGCGACCCTCCTGGGCCTTTTCGCGATCTTCGTCGTCACCGCACTGGTGATCGCCGGAATCTACTTCGTAGTTCATCACTAGGAGAAACAAGGAGCAATGACGAGCTCATCCGGCGGCGCCCGCTGCCTGCCCACCTATGCGGTCGTGGACACCTCGCACTCGATGACTCCCTACCGGCAGCTGCTCAACGACACGTTGGGCAACGTGTATGACGGCCTCTGGGCGAAGCCCAGCGTGTCCGAATTCGCCCACATCTCGATCATCAGTTTCAACACCGACGCCCATGTGGTCCTTCCGATGAGCGACCTCGGGGCGACCGATGCACTCCCGTCCCTGGGTTGCGGTGGCTCGACGAACTACGGCAAGGCGTTCAGCCTGATCGCGACACGGATCGACGAGGACGTGACCGCGCTGCGCGCGCAGGGCCGTAAGGTGCTGCGCCCGGCCGTCTTCTTCATCACCGACGGAGGTCCGCAGGATGACGCCAGCATCTGGCAAAGTGAGTTCGCGAAGCTGACCGCGCCGACCTGGAAGCGCCGTCCACACGTCATCACGTTCGGCGTCGGGAACGCCGACGAACTGGTACTCAAGAAGATATCGACAAAGGCCGCTTTCAAGGCCAAGCCGGGGCTCGACCAGCAGGAGGCCCTGATCAAGGTCCTCGTCACGTTGCTCAACACACTCATCGCCTCGGCGAAGAGCGAGAACCTGGCGCTACCCGCTGACATTGAGGGATTTAACAGTATTCCACTCGAATTCGTCGACTGACGAGCCTCGCCATCGGCACCGCTTCGGCGATCCCGCCTGTCAGCGGGAAGGGTCGGAGGCGAGCGACTCAGCGCGCAGTGGCGGTTGTCGGGGGTGCGGGCGGCCAGGTGGCCACGAGCTGGCGCTTGAGGATCTTGCCGGCGGCGGTCATGGGCAGGGTGTCGCGGAACTCGACGTGGCGGGGGTACTTGTAGGCGGCCATGGTCTCGCGACACCAGGCGATGAGCTCGGCCGCGGTCAGGCAGGCGTCCGGTCGGCGGATCACGAAGGCCATGATCTCCTGGCCGTGCCGTTCGTGCGGGATACCGACGACCGCGGCCAGGCTGACGTCGGGGTGGGTGAGCAGCACCTCCTCGATCTCCCGTGGGTAGACGTTGAACCCGCCACGGATGATCATGTCCTTGAGGCGGTCGACCAGGTAGAAGTAGCCGTCGGCGTCGCGGCGGCCGAGGTCACCGGTGCGCAGCCAGCCCTGGGCGTCGATGGTGGCGGCGGTCGCCTCGGGCTGGCCCAGGTAGCCGCGCATCACGTTGTGGCCGCGTACGCACAGCTCACCGGTCTCGCCGTCGGCGGCGGGGGTGCCGTCCGCACGGGTGACGCGGACCTCCACCCCCCAGATGGGCAGGCCGATCGACCCGGCGCGGCGCGGCCGGTCGGCGCGGTTGAAGGTGGCGACGGGGCTGGTCTCCGAGAGCCCGTAGCCTTCCAGGATCGCGACGCCGAAGCGCCGCTCGAACGCCCGCAGCACCTCGCCGGGCATCGCCGACCCTCCGGACACGCAGATCCGCAGGCTGGACGCGATGTGGTCCAGGTCGGCGGACGCCACGTCCGGGCAGTGCAGCAGCGCCCAGTACATCGTCGGGACGCCCGCGAAGAAGGTGACGGCGTGGCCGCGCAGGGCGGCGAGGGCCGTCCGCGGCTCGAACCGGGGCAGCAGCACCAGGGTGGCGCCGCTGGCGAACCCGGCGTTGAGGTCGGTGGTCTGCCCGAACGCGTGGAACAGCGGCAGGACGACCAGGTGGACGTCATGCTCGGCGGCGTCGAAGACCCGGGTGGAGACCATGGCGTTGTGCACCATGTTGGAGTGGGTGAGCTGCGCACCCTTGGGGGATCCGGTCGTGCCGCTGGTGTAGAGGACGATCGCGATGTCGGATTCGCTGGTCGGGACGGTGTCGAAGTCCGCCGCCACCCCGGTGGTGAACGCCGCCAACGTCTCGACCCCGCTCGCCGGCTGGTCGTCGGCCGGCAGGTCGTCGGCCGGCAGGTCGTCCGGTCCCAGGGCTGGTGACCGGCCGCCGGCGGGGTCGGCGGTGATCAGGACGAACGTCTCGCAGCTGGGCACGGCGGCGAACGCGGCCTGCCCCGCCCGGCCCGTCGGCAGCTCCGGCGTCCCCTCGAAGCACAGGTACGCCCGCGCGGACGCGTCCGTGAGGTGGAAGGCGATCTCGCGTTCGGTGAGCAGAACGCTCAGCGGAACGACCGTCGCCCCGGCCTTGAGAACGCCGAAGTAGACGGCGGGAAAGGCCGGTAGGTTCGGGCAGGTCAGCGCCACCCGGTCACCGGGCCCGATACCGCGGGCCGCCAGCGCCGCGGCGATCTGGCGGGCGGCGGCGTCCAGCTCGGCGTAGGTGAGGTGGTGCTCGCCGAACACGAGCGCGTCGCGCCGCGGCCAGGTGCGGGCCGCCTCTTCCAGAACGACCGCGAGGTTGAGCATGGACCCCTCCTGTGGCCATGCCCGGGCCACACCGGTGGGCGCCCGGACGAGGAACGCGCTGGAGCCGCGGCGCGCCCGGATCGAACCGGCGACCACCTGAGAGTGCGCCACGTCACAAGATAGCCCGATCACCCCAGATGACAACCGCCAGTAGGGCGCTGATGGTCGCGGGGTGATCGGGCGGTCAAGAGGCGGTCAGGCGGTCAGGCGAAAGCCGGTCGGGTGGCGGAGAGCTTGCGGCTGGTCAGGACCTCGTCGATCAGGCCGTAGTCCTTCGCCTCCTCGGCGCTGAAGATCTTGTCGCGTTCGGTGTCGCGGCGGATCCGCGTCTCGTCCTGGCCGCTGTGGCGGGCCAACAGCACCTCCTGCAACGTGCGGATGCGCAGGATCTCCCGGGCCTGGATCTCCAGGTCGCTGGACTGGCCCTCCGCCTGCGCGGACGGCTGGTGGATGAGGATCCGGCTGTGCGCGAGCGCCAGGCGCTTGCCGGGCGCCCCGGCGGCGAGCAGCACCGCGGCCGCGGAGGCGGCCTGGCCCATGCAGATCGTCGAGACGTCGGGCCGGACGAACTGCATCGTGTCGTAGATCGCGGTCAGCGACGTGAACGACCCACCCGGGGAGTTGATGTAGATCGAGATGTCGCGGTCCGGGTCCTCGGACTCCAGGAACAGCAGCTGCGCCATCACGTCGTTGGCCGACACGTCGTCGATCTGCACGCCGAGGAAGATGATGCGTTCCTTGAGCAGCTTCGAGTACGGATCCATCGAGTACTCGCCGCGTGAGGTGCGCTCGACGATGTTCGGCAGCACATGGCGTGCGGACGGCCGGATGCCGGCGGTCATCGGGCGCCGGCCTCGGACTCGAAGCCGGCGTGGCCAGCGGCGCGGCGCGGACCGATGCCACCGGCGTGGGAGCCGGGCACCTCACCGACGCGCTGCACGACATGGTCGACCAGGCCGTAGTCGCGGGCCTCGACGGCGGTGAACCAGCGGTCCCGGTCGGAGTCGGCGGCGATCTGCTCGGCGGTGTGGCCGCTGTGCTCGGCGGTGCGCTCCTGGAGGACCCGCTTGGTGTAGAGCATCTGCTCCGCCTGGATGGAGATGTCGGCCGCCGTACCGCCGATGCCGCCGTGCGGCTGGTGCATCATGATCCGGGCGTGCGGCAGGGCGTAACGCTTGCCGGGGGCACCCGCGCACAGCAGGAACTGCCCCATGGACGCCGCCAGCCCCAGTGTCACGGTGGCCACGTCGTTCTCGATGAACTGCATCGTGTCGTAGATCGCCATCCCGGCGCTGACCGACCCGCCCGGCGAGTTGATGTAGAGCCAGATGTCGGCCCGCGGGTTCTCCGCGGCGAGCAGGAGCAGCTTCGCACTGATCGCGTTGGCGACGTCGTCCTCGACGACGGTGCCGAGGAAGATGATCCGGCTGTCGAGCAGCCGTGCGTAGACCTGGTCATCGAGTCCGGCGGACGGATTCCCGCCACCCGCCAGCCGGATGGCACCCCCCGACGCGGCCAGCGGGGCGGGTCCGCCCTGGTAGGCCGGGGAGGCGGCATGGCCCGCGGTGGCCAGGCGGTGCGATGCGCCTGGGACGGTCAGTCCCCGGAACGGCGCGGACGGGTCGGTCATGAGGGTGCCTTTCCGCCGGCGGGGTCGGGAACCGCGGTCGCGGCGCCGGCATCTCCCAGCCTCGCCGTCGCGGCGCCGATCCAGGCGTGGATCTGCCTGTGGCAGATCTGCCGACGGCAGACATCATCGTCCGACCAGCCGCGGCGGGCCGGATCAGCCCTCGGTACGCGGACCCGTACCGTCTCCGACGTTGCCCTCGTGGGACGACCCGTCGGCGCGGCCGGCACTGCCATCACGGCCGTCGACGTCGCGCAGGGGTTCGGTGAGGAAGTTGAGGAACGTGTCGTCGAAGAAGTCCTGGGCGCTGTGGGCGTCGGGGTCGGCGCGCAGCGAGCGGGCCGCGTCGTCGCGCAGGCCGAGCATGAAGTCCTCGGCGAGACGCACCTGCTCCTGCAGGGAGGCGAGTTTCTCCTCGGCGAGACTCACCCATGTCTGCAGCCGCTCGCGGACCTGGGCCCGATCCAGCGCGGTCAGACCAGGCTTGCCGATCTCCTCCCGCAGCGTGAGCAGCGAACGCATCTCCTCGACGGTGAAGCCCAGCGGCTTCATCTTCTTGATCAGGAAGAAGCGGTCAAGTGCGTCGTCGTCGTAAAGGGGGAAGCCGCTGTCGGTGCGGCCCACCGCCACCAACAGCCCCTCCTGCTCATAGAAACGGACAGTACGCAGCGACAACGTCACCATGATGGCAACATCACCGATCTCATACCGGCCCTCGCGGGCGTCAGCGGACGACCTGGCACTGCTGGCAGTGGACAATTCGACCCTATTCACGGTGAGTGGGACGGTCGGAGCTTCGAGCATCGGTCGTGCCACGGTAATGCCTGGACAGCGGATATCTGGCCAGCGTGATACCCGGTCAACGTCGTACCTGGCCGGCGTGGTTCCGGACAGCCAGGCTCGGCGGTGGGCCACCCCTCGCACCGAGGGGTGCCCATCCGAGGGGCGCCGTTTCGTGGACCCGCACCCACCGGGGACCACGGCGGGCCACGAAACCCCTCGGCGAGTCGTCCGCCGACACCTCGGACCTCGACGACCGCGCCCTCGACGACTGGGCCACCGATGGCCGGGCCCTCGACGGCTGGGACCTCAGTGGCTGGACCATCGGCAACCGGGCCATCGGTGGCTGGACTATCGGTGGCTGGACTATCGGTGGCTGGGCTGTCGACCGCCGGGCCGTGGAGACTGCCGGCGTCTCACACCGAACGGTCCGCGTCGGTGTGCAGGCCGATGACAAAGTCCTCGGCGACGCCGGCCTGCGCCCGCAGGGTGGCGAGTTTCTCCTCCGCGAGCACGACCCAGGTGCGCAGCAGTTCGCGCAGTTCGCCGCGGCGCTCGTCCGGAATACCCGAACTGGCCAGTTCATCGCGTACGGACAACAACGAGCGCATCTCCTCGAGGGTGAACCCGAGGGACTTCATCTTCTTGATCACCATCAGTCGGTCGACCGACTCGTCACCGTACAGACGGAAGCCGCCGGGAGTACGGCCCGCCGTCGTGAGCAGACCGGCCTCCTCGTAGTACCGCACCGTCCGCAGGGACAGCCCGACCCGCTCGGCCACCTCACCGATCTGGTAGCGGGTTACGCCCGTGGCCTGGCCAGACTGAGGTGAGTGGACGGTGGACGAATCGCGACGCGTCGTGGACAAGATGACCCTAACGTTGGTGTCTCGACGTCTGGAGCAAGGAGGATAACGGCTACTCTACGACGTTCCGGACAGCCTACCGATACCACCCACTCGCCGCCCTTCGTGTCGTCTTCCTCCGTGCGCGGAGCCCCCACGGTTCCGCCACGGATCCGCGTGGCGGGCGACGACGATCACGTCCGCCACCAGGCCGCATCGGTCGACGCCGGCATCATCACCGGGCACGCTGGGAAACCAGGCTGGCGGGAGCCAGGGGTGCGGGCCGGTGGGGCATGCCGGCGAAGTGAGGAGAACGTTGTGCTGCTGAGCAGGATCGACCATGTGGGTATCGCGGTGGCGTCGCTGGCCGACACCATCCCGCTCTACGAGGAGGCGTTCGGCCTCACCGTGGTGCACCAGGAGGACAACGACCGCCAGGGTGTGCGTGAGGCGATGCTGTTGGTGAACAACGGCGAGGCCGGCAGCTCCTACGTCCAGCTGCTCGAGCCGCTGCGCGCGGACAGCCCGGTCGGGAAGTTCCTGGCCAAGCGGGGCCCCGGCATCCACCACATCGCCTACGGTGTCGCCGACATCGACAGCGCCCTCGCCGCCCTGACCACCACCGGGTTCGACCTGGTCAACAAGACGCCCGTGCACGGCACCGCCGGCAGCCGGATCGCCTTCGTCCACCCGAAGGCCCTCGGCGGCGTCCTGACCGAGCTGGTCGAGGCCGTCGAGGGCCACTGACGGCCCACCTGTCCGTCCTGGCCGGACGTCCCGGGTGGATGTCCGGCGCACCGCGCCCGGCCGTGTCGGGGCGCTGATCAGCGTCTGCTGGTCGCGGCCGAGGTCGCGGCGCTGGGCAGCGAGTCCAGCCGGCTCACGCCGGAGCCGTTCCAGGCGTAGCGGACGGTAGCACCACCGGCGCTCGGGCAGCACATCGGGTCACCCGGCCGGTACAGGTCGTACTGCAGTGCGACCTGCCGGTCGGTGGACCAGATCCAGCGGATCGTCGCGCTCGGCTGCGGCGCGTCATAGCCGACCAGGGTCGCGTGATGGAACAGGAACGCCCGCTGCGGATGCCCGTCCCCCGACGTCGACAGCAGCCCGATGATCACGCTGAGATCGTTGGCCGCGTCGTAACCACCGAAGGAGATCGGTGTGTAACCCGCGGCCCGCACGACCGCGGCCGCCTTCGCCGTGCTCTGCGCGGCCGCCTGCCCGGCACTCGGCGCGTCCGAGGCGCCGGATGCGCCCGATGCACCGGTGGTGGTGGCGGTGGCGGTCGAGGTGAGCCCGCCGGTGAGGCTGAGCGCACCGACCAGCACCGACATGGCCAGTCCGTGACGTAGAGTCATGAGCCCCCCTAGGTTCCGTATGGCCTCGACCACGCTAGATGCGCCGTTCGACGGATGCCGACCCCGCGGTCGCTACGCGCGGTATGTCGCCCGATACGTCCCCCATCCTCCCCCAGTCGGTGACATTACGTGACGGAGAAAGCGGGCCGGGGTGCTCGACCCGGGCCCCGATACCGGACTGGTCGGACGGACTAGTCGGACGGGGTGGTGGCGCGGCCGTGGCGTAGGCGGACCAGGCGGGTGACGGCGGCGAGGAGGCCGGGTGGGCGGTGGAAGGTGGTCAGGGTGGTGCCGGGCAGCGCCAGTCGCCGGGTGGCCACCGAGCGGGGACGGACGAACTCGCGTAGCCCGTCCGCGCCATGCACCCGACCGAAACCGCTCTCACCGCGTCCCCCGAAGGGCAGGGCGGGGATGCCGGCGAAGGACTGCACGGCGTTGACGGTGACCATGCCGGTGTTCAGCCGGGCGGCGATCTCGTCGCCGTGGTGGCGGGAGAAGACCGTGGCGCCCAGGCCGTAGGCGGTGTCGTTGGCGAGGTCGACGGCCTCGTCGATGTCGGTGACGGTGCGCACGGTGACGACCGGGCCGAACGTCTCGTCCCGCATGACCTCGGCGTCGTCGGGGACGTCGACGAGCACGATCGGTGCGATGGCCCGCTCCCCCACCGCCGGGGAGCCGCCGACCAGGGCGGTGGCGCCACGGGCGAGCGCGTCGTCGACCTGGCGGCGCACCACGTCGAGCTGGCCGGGCATCGTCATCGGACCGTAGGAGGCATCCGGGGTGGTCCCGGGGTGGATGCCGTCGAGGGCCCGGCACAGGGCGTTCAGATAGGGCGCGGCTACGGAGGCGGTGACGTAGACGCGTTCGACGCCGACGCAGGTCTGCCCGGCGTTGGCCATCGCACCCCAGGCGGTCGCCCGCGCGGCGGCGGTCACATCGGCGTCGTCGGCGACGAGCAGGGGATCCTTGGCGCCGCATTCCATGATGAGCGGGGTCAGCCGGGTGGCGCAGGCGGCCATCACGGCACGTCCGGTGCGCGCGGAGCCGGTGAAGGCGATCTTGTCGACGCCGGCGGTGCACAGGGCCGCGCCGGTGGCGCCGAGACCGGTGACGACGCCGAAGAGGCCGGCGGGGCCGTCCGGGTTGGCGGCGGCGAAGGTGGTGGCCAGGCGGGTGCCCAGGGCGGGGGTGTACTCGCTGGGCTTGAACACCACCGCGTTGCCCGCGGCCAGGGCGTAGGCGATCGACCCGATCGGGGTGAACAGCGGGTAGTTCCAGGGCCCGATCACGCCGACGACGCCCAGGGGCAGATAGTCCACGCGGGCGGTGTGGTCGGCGAGGAAGGGTCCGGGCAGGACCCGGCGGGAGCGCAGGACCCGTCCCGCGTGGCGGGCCGCCCAGCGGATGTGCTCGAGCACCAGCAGCAGCTCGAGGCGGGCGTCGGCGGCGGTCTTGCCGTTCTCGGCGTGCAGCAGATCGACGAGGTCACGGTCGTCGCGTACCAGCAGCGTCGCCCAGCGCAGCAGACGTTCGCGGCGCCCGGCGGGGCCAAGGCCCACCCACCAGGGTGCGGCGGCGCGGGCGGCGGCGACCACGGCCGCGACCGCGGCGTCGTCGTAAACGGGGAAGTGCCCGACGACCTCGCCGGTGGCCGGATTGAGGGAGGCGAACGTCGCCCGCGCCCCGTCCACGGCGGTGGGGACGGGGATGGAGCTGGCAGCGGCGCCGCCGGCACGATGATCCTCGGTGCTGGTCTGCTCGTCAGATCTGGTCACGACACCAGCATCGACCACCGGAGGTCATCGGGTCACAGGAAGGAGTCGCGGTAGGCGTTGAACCAGGTGCGCTGGTCACGTTCGTCGGCGGTCTCCTCGGCGTAGACGTGGCCGAGCATGCTGGAGGGCTCCGGCGGGTCGAGGGCGAGGCAGTCGCGGCGCAGCTCGGTGGCGGCGGTGGCGGCCTGGTCGTCGATCTCGTCGAACCAGGCGGCGTCGACGTCCGTGGCGAGCAGTCGGCGCAGCCGTTCGATCGGGTCGCGGGCCGCCCAGGCGGCGACCTCGTCCGCCGGCTGGTAGCGGGTGGCGTCGTCGGACGTGGTGTGCGGGGCCATCCGGTAGGTGTTGGCCTCGATGAGCACCGGGCCGCCGCCGCCGCGGGCGTGGGCCAGCGCCCAGCTCGTCGCGGCGTGCATGGCGAGCACGTCGTTACCGTCGACCCGCAGGCCGGGGAAGCCGAAGCCGTCGGCGCGGCGGGCCAGCGGCACCGGTGACTGGCGACGACTCGGCGTCGAGATCGCCCACTGGTTGTTCTGGCACAGGAAGACGACCGGAGCGCCGAAGCTGGCCGCCCAGACGAACGCCTCGTTCGCGTCGCCCTGACTCATCGCCCCGTCGCCGAGATAGACCAGCACGGCGGTGTCGCGCGCGGGGTCGCCGGTGCCGACGTCCCCGTCGAGCAGGACGCCCATGCCGTAGCCGACGGCGTGCAGGGTCTGCGAGGCCAGCACGATCGTGTAGTTCGCCAGGTTGTGGGCGGCGACGTCCCAACCGTCGTGGCTGACCCCACGCAGCAGACGCAGGACCTCGGCGGCCGGTACGCCCCGATGCCAGGCCACGGCGTGTTCGCGGTAGCTGGGGAAGATGAAGTCGCGCGGGCCGGCGGCCTGGGCCGATCCGACCTGGGCCGCCTCCTGCCCGCGCAGCGGAATCCACAGCACCAGCTCACCCTGTCGCTGCAACGCGGTGGCCTCGGCGTCCAGGCGGCGGGCGAGCACCATCGACCGGTAGAACTCCAGGCGCAGATCGTGGTCGGCGAGCACCTCGAACCGTGGCTCGGCCACGAGGGTGCCATCGGGGGCGAGCAGCTGGATCCCGGTGTCGGCCAGCTCGGACGGTGCTGACGGATGCGCGCACCCCGCCGACACGGATGCCGCCGACACCGTCTGCGTGGGCGCGGACGCCTGCGTCACCGCGGTCACGACGGCGGCCGGCTCGGACCGCCGCCCCGGCCGCCCGGCAGTCAGCCCCGGCCGTTGCACGACATTCATGCCGACCACCTCTACACCCGTGGATCGCAGGACGTCCTACGATCGGAAACCATCGAAAATAGCCCGGTATACCGCTAGGGACACTACGCGGATTCGGGAACGGAGAGAACGCTCCCGCTGCTTCTGTTATCGCGTCGTAGTCGTACCCGCCGGCCGGCATGGATACCTGGACGTCCAACCATCGGAAACCAACCAAATGACGCGCGGCCGGCGGTGAACGTCCGAAAGACGGAACAGATGTAGGTCGACGCTGAATGCGGATTATCCACCGGGACGGCGGCGTCTGCGCGCCGCGGCGGGACGACGACGCCCAGGCGGCGGACGATAGTCCCATGAACGTGGACACCGGCCCCGCGAACAGCACCAACCCGGCCGACAGCGACCCGACCACCAGCTCCGCGGACATCGGCGGACCAGCCGCGGACACTGCCGCGGCGCAGGTGGGACGCGTGCGGGTGGCACTGACCCGCACCGGCGGCGTCCTGGGCGTGACGATCCGTCGTGCGCTCGACACCGCCGACCTGCCCGTCCCCGCGGCCGACCGACTGCGCGCCCTCACCACCAGCGCCATCGCCACCCCACCCCCCGACGCGCCATCGCCGGACGCGCCATCGCCGGACGCGCCATCGCCGGACGCGCCGCCCCCGGACGCACCCTCCGACGCCGGGCCGGGAACGCCTCGAGGGCAGAACATCAACCCCACCAGGCGGCCTGCTGGACGCGGTGGGGCCGATCGGTTCTCGTACGTGCTGGAGATCGAACAGGCAGGCCACCGCACGGTACTGCACGTGGACGAGCCACTACCTTCCGCGATCCGCCCGCTGCTGGATCTCCTGCGCACGGCCCCCACCACCCCCCGGACCGACCCGTAACCTGACCGAAACATTTCATGCCGAGGCTACGCCGACGACCCGGAACACCGCACCACCGGAACACCGGTCGACCCGGCCGAAAATGGTTCGCGAAACCCGTGGGGTTCGGGCACCCTGAACAGGACGACGGACACCGGGAGTCACCCGCGCAGTCCGTCGGAATCACCCTGCCCGAAGCCCGGTGAATCGGGTTCCGGGCAGGCAGCGGAAATGAGCCGTTAACGCATGGCACGGGCCGGCCGGTACGCGAATATCCGAACGATGATCGCACGAGAGGATGAGCCCTGATGAGCCCTGTCGCGACGATTGCGGACGCCGCGCATCCGATCTGGCTGTGGAGCCGGCCCGAGGAGATCGAGTCGGCCGCGCTCGATCAGCTGCGCAACGTCGCCGCGCTGCCCTACGTCCACCACCACGTCGCCGTGATGCCCGACGTCCACCTCGGCTACGGGGCCACGGTGGGGTCCGTCATCGCGCTGCGCGACGCGGTGTCACCGGCGGCCGTCGGCGTCGACATCGGCTGCGGGATGGCCGCGGCCCGCACCAACCTCACCGCCGCGGACCTGCCCGACGACCTCGCGGGCCTGCGGCACGCACTCGAGGCGGCGATCCCGGTCGGCAAGAGCAGCCACACCGAGGCGACCGACCACTCCCGCGCGCAGAACGATCTGTGGAGCGCCTTCCCCGACCTGCACCCCCGCGTCCAGGCCCGGCTGGCGCGGGCCATGGCCCAGGTGGGCACCCTGGGTTCGGGCAACCACTTCGTCGAGCTCTGCCTGGACACCGACGACGCGGTCTGGATCATGCTGCACTCCGGCTCCCGCAACATCGGCAAGGAGCTGGCCGAGGCACATATCGGTGTCGCCCGCACGTTGGAGCACAACGCGGGCCTGGCCGACCCTGACCTCGCGGTCTTCCTCGCCGGCACCCCGCAGATGCGCGCGTACCGCCACGACCTCGACTGGGCGCAGACCTACGCCCGCCGCAACCGCGAGGCGATGCTCACCGCCGCGGCGACGGCCCTGCGCGCCCAGCTGCCGATGCTGCGCACACCCACCCCGCCCGAGCACGGTCCGCACGCCGGTGACCACACGTTCGCGCTGGTGAACTGCCACCACAACTACGTCGCGGCCGAGCACCACTTCGGCGCCGACGTCCTGGTCACCCGCAAGGGCGCGATCTCGGCGCGGGCCGGGGAGATGGGCATTATCCCCGGTTCGATGGGTACCCGCTCCTACCTGGTCCGGGGGCGCGGCAACCCCGACTCGTTCCACTCCGCGAGCCACGGCGCCGGCCGGACGATGAGCCGTAACCGGGCCCGTCGCACGTTCACCGTGGCCGACCTCGCCGCCCAGACCCGGGGCGTCGAGTGCCGCAAGGACGCCGGTGTCCTCGACGAGATCCCCGCCGCCTACAAGGACATCGACAGCGTCATCGCCGCCCAGACCGACCTGGTGGACGTCGTCGCCGAGCTACGCGCCGTCCTCTGCGTGAAGGGCTGACCGCCACACCGACGCCGCTCAGGCGGCATCGTGGAAGATCAGCCCGAGGGTGCGGCGCTGGCCCGATCGGACGGTGCTCACACCGTGTCGGACCGCCGCCGCGGACCAGCCCCGCGTCGAGCGGATCGGCCGGTCCCGGGTGGTGAACACCAGCGCATGGCCGCGGGGCAGGGTGAGAGCCGTGCCCCGCGACTGGGCTCGCGCCCGCTGCTCGACGAGCAGAAACTCACCCCCGGTGTAGTCCACGCCGGGCGTGTCGAGCCCGATCACGACCTGCAACGGGAACACCAGGTCGCCGTACAGATCGCGGTGCAGCGCGTTCCAGCCGCCGGCGCCGTAACGCAACAGCAGCGGTGTGGGCAGCACCTGGCCGGCCCGTGCGCACACCGCCAGCCAGTCCTCGAGGGTCGCCGGCTAGGGCGCCTCGCGGCGCAGGCGCGCCGCCCACTCCTGCGCGACCGGCAGCAGCACCTGGTAGAAGACGCGGCGCAGGGAGGTCACCACGGGTGGTAGCGGGTGATCGAAGTAGCGGTACTGGCCCTCGCCGAACCGGTGGCGGGCCATGTCGACGGTGGCCCGGAACCCGGTGGCGTCCTCGACGCGCGCGGCGAGGACGGCACAGTCGTGCGCACCGAGCACTGGCCCGGTCAGGGCGTACCCGGCGGCGTCCAGGTCCCGGTACACACCCGCCGCGTCCAGACCGACAGCCCCCTGGCCCGATCCGGCCACATCCTGGCTCCCGCTCGTCACGACACGCTGGCGGTGGCGCTGGTGCTGGCCCGGGCGAGGGGTGGCAGGTCCAGGAATGTGCCGAGGGCGCCCTCGTGGCGCAGGAGGTAGTCCTTGCGGTCCAGGCCCGCGGCGAAGCCGCGCAGGTTCCCGTCGGCGCCGATCACCCGGTGGCAGGGCCGGATCAGCAGCAGCGGATTCGCCCCGACGGCGGTGCCGATGGCACGCGCGTCGGTGCGGCCGGTGCCGATCCGCGCGGCCAGCGCGCCGTAGGTGGTCGTCGTGCCGAACGGAATCGTCTCCAATGCCTGCCAGACCCGTTCCTGAAACGCTGATCCGCTGCTCCACACGGGCAGGTCGAAGGTGCGTCGCCGCCCGGCGAAGTACTCCTCGAGTTGTGCCGTGACCGGTGCGAACGGCTCCCGCGCGGCTCGCCACATCGCCTGCGGACGGACCGCCTTCGGCTGGCCGACCAGCCAGGACAGGCTGGCCAGCGCGAACCCGGTCGGTAGGTCGGGACGCTCGACCCCCACCAGCAGCAGGTCACCGAGCGGACTCGACACGGTCGTGTGGACCACCGGCGACCCGCCCATGGCCCCGGCCGATTCCCTGCCACCCATCGTCATCGTCGCGCTCACGCCCCTGCCCCGCGTCGTCGTCATGCTCCAAGCCTGCGCCCCGCACCGCCCGGATGCTGGCGAGAATCCGACGTCGAACTCAGGCCCGTCAGCCGAGCCCGCGGCGCAGTACGACGAAGTACAGGTCGGGACGCAGCGGATCGCCGAACCGACGGTCGGCGTAGGGAAACGGCCGCCGCCCCGACGTGGGCGCGTAACCGCGCCGCTGGTACCAGTCGAGTAGTTCAGCACGTTGGGCGATGACCAGCATCTCCATCCAGCCCGCCGCCCAGGCGCGGACCGCGTGCTGTTCGGCCCGGGCCAGCAGACTTCCCCCGATGCCGCTTCCCTGCAGACCCGGGCGGACCGCGAACATCCCGAAGTAGGCGCCCACCGCCCCCTCACCACTGTGGTCCGTATCCCCCGAACCGGCCATGGCCTGCGCCGGCGGTTCGATCCGACGCTGCACGTGGCAACAGCCCACCCGCTCACCCGCTGCGTCCGTGGCGAGCAGGAGCAGGCTGTGCGGGTCGGTGACCGCCGCCCGCACCTCGGCGACGTCGGTGCGCTGGCCCGCCAGCAGGTCCGCCTCGGTGGTCCACCCCGCCCGGCTGGACTCCCCCCGGTAGGCCGACTCGACCAGATCGACGATCGCGGCGATCTCCACGTCGGAGTCGACCGCGGCCCGAAACATCAGATCCCCTGCCGCGCCCCGACCCGACCCTGGCCCCGCCCCCGAACTCGGCCCCATCCCAGGACCTGGCCCCGGCCCTTCGGACGTCGTACGTGCGGACACAGCACCTCCACCCATGACTTTTGCGGGCACCGGACCTCCGGGCGCCGGACCCGCGGGCGCCGGCTGGTCGGGTGGCAGACGGCCCGGGGGTAGCGACGGGACGGGGGGCATGGCTCCATCCTCACAGCCCATCCGGGCCATCATCCCGCCTGGGCAGCGGTGCCCCGCTCGATCAGCGCGTCGGCGAGGCGAGGCAGCACGCTACCCAGCGGCGCATCCACCCGCACCGCCGCCCGACCGTCCCCCCGGGTGGGACCCTGGTTGACGATCGCGACCGGAACACCGAGTTCGGCGGCCCGCAGGACGAACCGGTAGCCCGACATGACCGCCAGCGACGAGCCGAGGATCAGCAACGCCTGCGCGCTCTCCACCAGCGCGATCGCCCGGGCCAACCGAGGTCGGGGCACCGTCGCGCCGAAGAAGACCACGTCGGGTTCGAGGCGCTCACCGCCGCAGGTCGCGCAGCCGACCATGACGAACCGGGCGACGTCGGAGTCCGAAAGGGCGACGTCTCCATCCGGGTTGGTGGGCGCGTCGGCGACCTCGAGGTCGGGGTTCGCGGCCCGCAGGCGCACGTCGAGTTCCCGGCGGGTGCTCTGCTGACCGCAGTCGGGGCACATCACCCGGGACAGCCGGCCGTGCAGGTCGACGACGTTGCGCGAGCCGGCCTGCTGATGCAGACCATCGACGTTCTGGGTGATCAGACCGGTGACGACCCCCGCCTGCTCCAGTCGGGCCAGAGCGTGATGGCCCGCGTTGGGGAAGGCCTCGGCGATCTGACGCCAGCCGGCGTGGCTACGCGCCCAGTACCGGTGCCGGGCGCCGGGCAGGCCGACGAAATCCTGGTAGGTCATCGGGGTGTGGCGGCGCAGTGCCCCGTTCGGGCCACGGTAGTCCGGGATACCGGAGTCGGTGGAGATCCCCGCCCCGCTGAGGGCCACCACACCCCCCGCGGCGACCAGCGCGCACAGCTGGTCGAACGACTCACCGTCGCCCCGGGCACCGTCGGTCCGTTCCGTCACGCCTTCCATGCTGCCCGATCGACGCAGGTCCGTCCCTTCGTCCCAGGTGGTGGTCCTACGGCACCGGTCGTACGGTCAGTTTGCACACCTTGAGGTGTGACCCCGTCCGAAAGGAGCAGGGTGATGAGGACGTCCCGAACATCATTCGATCGGGAGCGGGTGACCGATCGCCGTCGGGCGTACCAGCATCCGCGATCGGCCGGCGAGACCTCGGCCGACGACGGTTTCCAGGTCGGCGACGGTTCTCGCGCCGACGAGGAATGTCAGCCCTACCCCGACGCACAGCCCTACCCGGACGCACAGCCCTACCCGGACGCACAGCCCTACCCCGACGCCCATGCCTACCCGGACGCGCAGGCCTACCCGGACTCGCAGGCCTACGAGGATGTCCAGGCGTATGAGCGGGCCCAGGAGTTCGACCGGGCTGTGGCGCTCGCCGATTCCTCGATCTACCAGGCCGGGGTGGGCCAGGCCGACCGGCTCGTCGCCGACCCGGTGGACGGGCCACTCGGCGTCCTGGCCCCACCGGGCCAGGCAGCGGGGCATGCCCTGGTGCGGGCCGCCGCGCGCACCGAATGTCTGCTCGACGCGGAGCCGGAGACCATGCTGCGGGTCAGGGTCCGCTGGCTCCAGTTGACCACCCGGGCCGAGGACGATCCCGCGGACACCCCCGGCGCCGAGCAGCCGCCATGGCTCGCGGACGTCCGTGGCGGCGCACTCGGCCGCGGTCGCCCTCAGGCGCGACGCGTGGCCTACATTCCCCATGACCTCGAGGAACGTGTACCGCTGTGGGTGCTGCTCGCCGCACGACCCCCCGCCCCGCAGCCTCCGCCCGCCGGCTGGTCACGTGGCTGGCTGCCGCATCCGAGCGCGCCCAGGCCCGATCCGTGGGAGCCGCGGGTACGCGCCGTCGGCGGGCCGCAGGAGGCCGGCCGGACCCACGTCATGCGGCTGACCGCGCCGGCCGGACGCCATGTGCGTGCCGTGCTGCGCCCCGGGGCCGCGCCGATCAGGGTCGCCTGGGACAGCTGGTCGGTGCAGGGTGAACTGCGTCTGAGTGCCGGACTCACCGGCGGCCCACACCCGTTGATCCGCCTGCGCGCCGAGCTGGCCAACACCTCCGGCTGGCATCCCCGGTTGGACGGGGCATCCCCCTGGTCCGCGCGGGACGCCGAAGGTGGGGAGCCGACTCCGGGAGCCGGCTGGCCCGAACGGGCTCTGCGGCATGCCCTGATCGGGGCGCACATCATCGTCGGTGTCGACGATGGCGGATTCGCGCCGCCCGAGGTTGCCCGCGCACGGGCGGTGCCCGTAGCCCGAACGGGCGTCGACGACGGGCTGTGGCCCGTGCTGGTGGGCGAGCTCTTCGCGCCGACCGTCGCCCTGTTCTCGCCGGTCCGACTCGCCGATCGTCGGCGCGCCCGACCCTGACCATCCATTCCGGCCATTCCGGCTGCTGGGCCTAACCGTCTTTCGAGCCAGCCGACTCCGTCGGGTCCGGCTGGCTCGTCGCGGCGGGCGGGTCCGGCTCGCCGGACGAATCCGATCGATGGACAGGCGGCCGCACGGTGGCCGCGGCCTCAGACGAAGCGGATTCCCCGACGGCCACGGACTCCCCGACGGCCACGGACTCCCCGACGGCCACGGACTCCCCAGCGGCCACGGACTCCCCAGCCACGGCGTCGGAGGGAGCGGGGTCGGAGGGGTCGGCTGTCGTGGGATCGGCGGTGGGGGGCTTTTCGCCGAAGGTGACGTCGACGCGTTGGAAGCTTTTGAACTGCTCGGCCTGGGCGTAGGAGGTGTAGGCGCGACGGTCGGAGTCGGTGAGGTCGACACGGTCGACGAACGGCGACAGCAGGGAACGCGGGAACAGTCTGTCCACCCGCACCGCGTTGATCTCCATCGCGATCACGATCATCACCGCGAGGAAGTACAGCCAGGTGATCAGGCCCAGGACCAGTCCGAACAGGCCGTACACCTGGGTGGAACCCTGCAGCTGGTGGGCGATGTAGTAGCCACCGAGGGTCTGCACGGCCTGCCATCCGGCGGCGGCGAAGACCGCTCCGGGCAGGATCTCCATCACCCGAACGGACCGGGCGGTCAACACCTTGAACCCGACCAGGATCAGGGCCGCGTTGCCCACGATGGCCAGCACCACCGCGAGCGCCTGCAGCCCGGCCGCGAGCCGGCCGAACGCCGACGCCCCGGTGGTCACGGTCGACAGGACCGTGGTCAGGATGAGACCGAGGCCCAGCAGGCCGATCAGGCTCAGGCTGCGCAGCCGGGCGAAGAACGGGTTCGGTCGGGACCGTCGCGGCACCGCCCACACCGTGTCCAGCGCGTTGCCGATCGCGCGGGCCACCCCGAGGCTGCCGAAGATCGCGCCGATCACACCGATCGCGACCGCGGTGCCGCTGCCCTTGAGGGCCTGCACGTCATCCCGCAGCTGGTCGCCGATGATCGGGAACTGGCCGAGCGCGGAGTTCACCAGCTGCTCCTGCAGATGGTGATGGCCGTTCAGGACGAACGCGAGGCTCGTGGTGAGCAGCAGCAACAGCGGGAACAGCGACAGGAACGCGTAGAACGTGATCAGCGCGGCCAGGTACCCGCCCTGGTCGTCGGCGAACTTGTACAGCACGGCGATGACGAACCCGAGGCCGCGATGGCGTCGCTGAGCCCGGTCCAACCGGGCACCAAGCGCCATCCCCCGCCTCCCCCACCCCTGCGCCGTCACTGCGTAGTCCCCCGTCCGGGCAGGTCACACACCCGCCGGACCAGACCATGTCACCCCATCAGTCCCGCCGCCCGGACATCATCGCGGGTCGCCCGATCGGGCGGTGCCACCAGGTGCCGTTCTCGTCGAGTGGCTTTTTATGATCATGAAGCGAGACGACGTCAACGGCGTTGATTATCTTGAGGTCGGACGGCCCTGGCACCGAGTCGAACATGACTCGGTGCCAGGGCGCACCGCGATCGGTTCTCCGGGCGTCACGACTTCGACCTGAACTCCTGGCCGGCGCGCGTGCCGCCGTCGACGAGGATGTCGATGCCCGTGAGATACCCGGGAGCCTCGCTCGCCGCGAACGCCAGCACCGCCGCGATCTCTTCGGGCTCGCCGAAGCGCTTGATCGCCGAGACCTTCAGGAGATCCGATGCTCCAGGGTCGGCTTCGAGCTTGCCCATCGCCGTGTCAAAGCTGCCCGGAGACACCGAGAGCACTCGTGCCCCCTTCGCGCCGAAGACGGCGGCGAGGCGACGGGAGTACCACTGGACGAAGTTCTTGCTGAAGCTGTAGGAAAGGCCGGAGTGCAGCTTCTTGCCAAAGACCTTCGAACGCCGCACGATCACGCGCACGAAGGCGGCCGGATCGGTCTCTGCCAGTGGGAACGACCTGGTGGGAACGAGGGCCTTCGGGATGCTGTGCGACCTCGCGGTCAGGATCATGGACCAGACGCTGGCGTTCCTCGCTGCCAGCGCCGCAACCCCGGACGCCCGCCTGGTTCCAAGCCGCCTCGTCGATATCGGCTGGCACACCTTCCTGCTCTACACCCGCGACTACACCGACTTCTGCCACCAGATCGCCGGCCGGTACATCCACCACATCCCCAGCGGCCCCACCGGGGAGGCAGCCGACACCGCCACTGAGCGCATGCGTACCCTGGCCGCGATCACCGCAGCCGGATACACCCTCGACGCCGACCTGTGGCCTCTCGCTGTCGAGGGCCGACACGGCGAGTGCTCGGACGAGGGAAACTGTTCCGCCTTCGGCAAGGACGGTAACGAGAACGAGGAAACCCGAATCCCGCGGCCATAGAGGGAGGATCTGACCGTGGTGGACCGCTGGGACTCGCTTCCCGCTGTGGTGCGCCAGGCCGCCGGGCGTCACCTGGGCACGGTGGACTCCGTAGTGGCGGTGCCAGGCGGTCAGAACAACGACCTTGCCGCCGTCGTCCACACCCGCGGCGGGGCGGTGTTCGTCAAGGCCGTCCGCGGAATCTGCCGACGGATGCGCTGGTTGCGCAACGAGATCACGGCCGGAACACTCGCCCCCAGCGTCGCCCCGGCCGTGATCTTCGCCGAGGACGTCGAAGCGGACGGCGAGCCATGGCTCATCGTCGGCTTCGAATATCTGTCAGGCCGGCCTGCGGACCTCTCCCCCGGCTCGGCCGATCTCGCTGTCGTCGGGCAGACGCTGGACCGGATCAGCTCCCTGCCAGCCCCAGGGGTACGCGGCCTGCACGAGCGGTGGAGTGTCCGGGACTGGTGGAGTCGTCTGCGTGCCGTCGCCCCGCATGTTGTAACCGGCGTCGACGTCGACCAGATGGACGGATGGGCCTCGCTCGCATCCCAGGCCGTACGCGGCGACCGCCTTGTCCACACCGACCTGCACGCCGACCAGTTCGCCATCGACGACAGCGGCGACGTCCACGTGATCGACTGGGGCTTTCCCGGTGCCGCGGCCAGCTGGGTCGACCGGGCTTTCCTGGTCATCCGACTCATCCAGGTTGGGCACACCCCGCACGACGCCGAAGCATGGGCAGCGACCCGTCCAGGCTGGCCGACTGACGGCGCCACGCTGACCGCGTTCGCCGCACTCGTCGCCGGCCTGTGGACCTACCGGGAAGCCACCGAAGGGACCGGCGGGCCATGGGTTCACGCCGCCCGCGACTACGCCGCCTGGCGAGTCGGCATATCACATTGAGATCTCTGCGGAGTCGCCCTCGGCACCGATAAGCGCGATCTCGACCTCGACCTCGACTGCCCTACGATTCTCACTCCAGGCCGTATCATCTTCGCAGACCAGTCCTGCAATGACAAGAAAACCCTCGCCCATGGTCAGCTGCTGATACCACACCCGTCGCTTTCCAGGTAATCCGCAAATCCCTGACCGCCGACGCGACCAGCGTGATCATGACTCGCCTGCCGAAACTCCACGGACAATCGACAAGCGGCGGAATCCTCCAGCCGAGACATCCACCGCGCTTCACGTTCCGTGCACGCATGCAAGCCACCGGTTCGCGGCGCACTACACTGCCCGCCATGCCCCCCACACGTTCCAGACGAGCACCGCGAGAAGCCCAGACACGCCGGCCCGCAGCCCCTGCGGTACCAGCGTCGCTCACCGCGGTCAGCGCGCCGGGACTCGACGACGACGGCATCTATACGAACACCCTGTTCGACGGCAGCGATCTTTCCGACCAGAACTCCGCTGCGATAGAGATCGACAAGTGTCGTATCGCCAACTCCGACCTCAGTGGCACGCGGCTTTCACGGGCCATGGTGATGGACACCGTCGCCGAGCGATCCAACCTGTCGAACCTGCAGGCGACGAACTCGTCCCTGGTCCGCGTCGAGATGACAGCATGCAGGATGACCGGGTTTTCCTGGGCCAACGGACGACTGCGTGACGTGACCTTTCGGGACTGCCGACTTGACTTCTCCAGCTTCCAGTCGTCCACCGCAACGGATTCCCTGTTCGTCGACTGCAACCTCAGACAGGCCGATTTTCACGACGCCGACCTTCGGGGGGCGACCTTCAGGACCTGCGATCTGAGCGGCGCACAGCTCTCCGGAGCGCGGATGGACGGCACCCGCCTGATCAACTGCACGCTGGAGGGCGCCAGCGGAGTGACAAGCATGGCCGGCGCCGTGGTGGCCAGCAGCGACATGGTCACCCTGGCCCACCTGTTCGCCAGCGCCCTGGGCATCAACGTGGTCGACGAGGAGTCGCCCGACTGACCGCCTCTGAGGCCGGAGGGCCTCCGGTAGCGAGGGGCGTCCGGTCTACGCCGGGTCGAGTGCTCGATGCCGCGGAACGCTGCCGACGCCACCAGGCCCCGGTGGCACCGATGTGGTGTCAGTTCCGCTGCCAAAGTAGCCCTTAGCGCGACAGCACCGGCATAGGGTCGCTGCTACCGCAGTAGTTGCGCCTGGCAGCGGCCAGGATGACTTTCTACCGGGCGTTGGTCAAGGTCTTCCGACCGAGTGTCACCCAGCGCCAACAGGCGTTACCCAGCCAGCACCGACGCCGGACGAAACGGACTCCAGTCGGGCCTAGTCGTCCCTAGCGCCCGGTAGTCCTGGTACCAACTTGGCGCCAACCGCACCCGCCCCGCTGACCGACGGCGTAACCGATAGAGCTCACGTCCCGGCGTCCCCGCACAGGCGCGCGGGCGAGAGCAGAGCCAGAGGGCGCATGCCACCCGATCATGCCTTACTCAGCGACCAGCAGATACGGCTGGATGAACCCTCTTCCTGATCAACCAGCCGCGCGTGTCACACACAAAGATCCATCAGGCCATGGTCCGAAATGAAGGCGGAACCGGAAAAGATCACAAAGTAATACGCGGACCAAGCCCGACAGACGAGGTCACGCAGCGCTGTCCGGGCTATGCTCGGCCTGGACAGAAGTGCCGCACCACCAGATCAAAGATCTTCTTCGTCTGCGTGCCATCCGGCGTGATCGCGTGGTACGCGAGGCGCAAAGGCAACCGCGTCAGCGCCACATCCGCACCTGCCTCGCTGATGTCCGAACAGACCGGCTGCCGTTCCGCACGATGCGCTTGTCCAGCCGGTTCTCGGACAGCTGCGAGTACGCCGCACGGAACGCGGTGACGAACGCCTTCCCCTGTGGCGATGCGATCAGTGCTTCCTCGGCGTCCAACCTGGCCTGCGCCGCCGCCTGGGCTCCTGTCAGTGTTGCGGCTGCCGCTGTGGTGCTGCTGGCCGTACTCGAACAGCGCACCCGATGGGCCGGGCGCTGGTGGGCGAGGATCGCCGGCGCCGCACTCGCGAGTTCCTTCACCGGGCCGCTGCAGGCGGACAGTCTCGTCGCCGGGGTGACCCTCACCCGCCTGCACCTGCTGGTCGGCCTTGCCCTGATTATTCGATTCACCCATACAAGTCCTATTTGCCACACCCGTCCGGTCCGTCTGGGGCCGGCCCGTGGCGGTCCGCCGGCCGACCTGGACCCGAGCGGGGCGGGGCAGCGCGCAGGACGACCGCTGCGCACGGTGTGGTCGGCGACGTGCGGGTAGCCGCGACGGAGAGCCGTATCGCGGCCGCTGCCCGCGCCCAGCTGGAACGACCCACCGCGGCGGGCGACTCCCCACGGTCGATGGCGTGGTGACGCTGCCGGACCCGGCACCCTGCTGGATCTTTGCGATCTCCAGGTCTTCGTGAACCGTTAATTCACATATTCAGCCCATACTTCACCCAAGTCCGGGTGTAGTCAAATATCCGAGCTGACGACAGCATGGGAACTCGTCGAATTTCCGGTGATCCCAGAAACGAAGAACCCCTGGCGCCCAAGCCACAGGGCGGCCTTTCTCGACAGTCGGGACCCCCCGCGCGGATCCGGCGGAGTGGCACGCAGGACACACCTACCGCAGTATGGGATTCGCAGCGATTAATTGCTCACTCTGGGTGACATCGCTGCATGGAGAAGGCAACAACTCACCGTCTGAGTAGGAGAACAAGCGAAGGGGTATTTATTATGCGACTCGAGAAGAAGCGAGTGTGCGCGGTGCTGGCCACGGCTCCGGCAGCGGCGATACTGATGTTTACGCAGTCCGCAGAAGCGGCTGCTCAGGGCGGTTCCACCGGTTCGTTCGGTGGCGGCGGCGCCCAAGGCGGCTCGACCGCCGTCTTCGGGCCTGGTGGCGCCCAGGGCGGCTCCACTGGTTCGTTCGGTGGCGGCGGCGCCCAGGGCGGCTCGACCGGCTCCTTCGGGCCCGGCGGCGCCCAGGGCGGCTCCACTGGCTCGTTCGGTGGCGGCGGCGCCCAGGGCGGCTCCACTGGCTCCTTCGGACGCGGCGGCGCCCAGGGCGGCTCGACCGGCTCCTTCGGACGCGGCGGCGCCCAGGGCGGCTCGACCGGCTCCTTCGGACGCGGCGGCGCCCAGGGCGGCTCCACTGGCTCCTTCGGGCCCGGCGGCGCCCAGGGCGGCTCGACCGGCTCGTTCGGTGGCGGCGGCGCCCAGGGCGGCTCCACCGGCTCGTTCGGTGGCGGCGGCGCCCAGGGCGGCTCGACCGGCTCGTTCGGTGGCGGCGGCGCCCAGGGCGGCTCGACCGGCTCGTTCGACTAATCTGTCCGTAGCACCAAAATACCTTCCCTGTATGTAGCCAACGGCGGCCCTCCCGTTTCCCTTCGTGGAATACATTGAAACGGGCGGGAGACGGAGGGCTGCCTCTACACCGACCATGGCAAAAGCCACAACATCGCGAAGGTTCGCCGACACGACGGAACCGAGCATCCGGTTACCCCAACCTGACCGGTATATTTGAAATCTTCCGCAACACGCCGATGCCAGCGGCCGGCTGTTTCAGCGAAGCAATCATTATTCTCTCGCCGAGACGCTTTGGATCCTAGTTTCGAGCGGGGACGTCATGATTCTCAGGAAAAGTTTGCCCGCCTTGTGGCTGACTGGTGGAATATCTGCCATCACCATCCTGTCTGCGGCGCCAGCAAGAGCCAACATAGCCACGCTGTTCGATACGCCTCCAACCTACGCAGCGATACCGGGGCAAACGTCCGACTACAGCCTGCCAAGCTGGCACGAAACGCTGCCATGGACATGGGACGACAAGGAAAAAGAACTGTTCCCGAGCGTCCCGGCAATCTCGATAGTTTCAGTTTGGAACACCGCGATCGGCGGTCCTACCAACGCGTTCGGACCGGGCGCCAATGCACAGGGCGGGTCCACGGGAACCTTCAAGGAGAACGGTTCCCAGGGTGGCTCCACCGGCGCGTTCGGGGCGGGTAACGCCCAAGGCGGTCCGACCGGCTCGAGCGACGGAGTGACCACCCCGTTCGCACCAGACGATGCCCTCGGCGATGGAACAACCGGCTCCTTCACACCGGACAGCATCACCAGCACCACCTCCGGCTCGTTCACTCCGGCCAGCATCACCGACAACACCACCACCGGACCGTTCGCACCGGACAGCATCACCGACAACGGAACAGCCGAAGGGTTCTGGCCGCAGGACACCCAGGACGAGTCGGCGGCCCCCGATCTCGGCAGCTACGACCCCGTCCACCAGTTCCTTTATAATCTCTATTCCTTTTTTTCCTTCATCGGCTCACTAGGACTCCAGAGCCTTCAGTCCACACAGCCAACTGGAGCCGCGGGGAACAGCTGAGGTCTGCGCCGGCCGCTTCCTGGCTCAGGTCGAGGGAGTAGATGCACGCCCGTCCACGGTGTGTTGCCGGACCGCGACGACGAGGCGGGGCCACCAGGGCCGCACAGGTGAGAACCCGCCACGCGGACCGCACCCGGCAAGCATCGGCGAAAGGCACGACGATCCGGCCACGCCGTCGGCCAGCAGACGGTGAACGCCAGGTTTGCACTGGCCGAAACGGTGGGTACCTCGGGATCCATCCAGTCGTCGATCATCGGCCGAGCCGGGCGCCGATGATCAGAATCTGTCGGAGGCCCCTGTCATGCTCTGGACTCTGCTCACGTGGATTGTTCTCGGTCTGATCGCGGGTGCCGTCGCCCGGCTGCTCGTGCCCGGACGTGATCCGATGAGCGTTCCCGCGACGATCCTGCTCGGCGTGATCGGCTCGTTCGTCGGTGGTTTCCTCGGCTACGTCCTGTTCGACAAGGACTTCGGGGAGGGAGCGCTGCAGCCGGCGGGCATCGTCGGGTCGATCCTCGGTGGCATCGTGGTGCTGCTGATCTGGCGTGCCGTCGGCGGTCGCAGCCGCGCCCTGCACCGCTGAGGCTCGTTCACGTGGGACGTCCGTAGCATCAGGCGCCGTGAACTCGGCCGGCTGCGCGCGGACATGCAACTCCTGCACAGCGGCGTTCAGGGCCCCGAGCGTGGCCACGTCCGACGCTGTCGCCGGTCTGACCACCAGCCCTGCGAGGAGACGATCGCTGTCCACGCGATCATTCTAGTGACCCGGGAAGCCGCGTCTGGATATCACTTCCAAGGTCTCCTACGCCGACGTCGCCGACGTCATGCTCACCCAGCTCACCAGTGACGCCTTCGTCCGCCGGGCCGTCGCCATCACCTCCCAAGCGGATGGCGGAGGATCCGCTGACCCGCGGGGCCGCATCCGGTGGCCGGACGGGCGGCGCTTCGGCGATCGGGGTGACGAACCACCGTTCGGTTTCCGGTCCGTGCGGGCAGCGCGCGGTGGCGGGCGCTGCCCGCACGGACCGGTGCGCGGGCACCGTACTCAGCGGCGTCCCACGCCCGGCTGGTTGACACGGGGCGGCACGTAGACCCGGGGTGGTGTGTAGACCCGGGGCGGCACATAGACCACCGTCGGCCCGGAGGTCGGCGAGGCACTGGTATCGGGCACGGTCCCGTAGACCACGCCCGGCCGGTAGACCCGTGGGAGCACGACGACCGCGCCGGGTCGGTCGACCCGGGCGCCTCCCACGGGTCGCGCCTGCGCCGCGGCGACGGGCAGGAGCACGAAGGCCACGGCGATGGCGAGGAACAGGGCGAGTTTCGACAACAACGTCCGTTTGAGGATCATGTTCTGCTTCCCGTCGTGGGGTCACGGCTCATGGAGACGCCGCTGGGCACTGGACGGTGGCCACTTCGTCACGACGACGTCACCTATAGCACGGATTCGATCGCCGCCGGTTACAGCATGGGCGAGGTGGGACGGATACGCCACCGGGGCCCGGCAGGGCGGGTTCCGCACCTCACTCGGGGATGAAGGACACCCCACCACGACCCGGGCGATCAGCGCTCGCGCGGAAGGCGCCGTCGTCCAGGACGGGAACGGCGGCGCCCGCGCCAAGGTCGGCGGCCGCCGCGTCGATGCCGCCAGACACCACAGGACGACATCGCACCTTCGCCCTCCATGTAAAGGAGGCTTGACATCGCACCTGGATGTCAAGCATCCTTTACATCATGCGGAACTCGGTCCGGGCGCTGAGAACAGCCAGGGGGATGTCGCAGGCCGAGCTGGCAGGTGCGCTGCACGTGTCCCGCCAGACGATCAATGCCATCGAGACCAGCCGATACCTGCCGTCGCTGCCGCTGGCCATCCAGCTCGCCCGTTTCTTCTCCACCCCGGTCGAACAGCTCTTCGACCTCGACGATGACGGAGGCAAACGATGACCACCTCACCGACCCGCACGCCTCGGCCACCACGAACACACCGGCTGGGCCGACTGGCCACCACCGCCGTCCTGCTCCTCGGCGGCGGCGCCATCACGCTCGGAGCCTGGCTGGGCGGCGACCGCGACCTGGCGCTGGTCCTGGCCGTCTTCTACGTGGTCATCGGTGTCGTCGCCTTCGTGGTGGCCGGCGGTCGCAGCGACGTCGCGGCCCTGCTGCGGGTGGCCGGCGACGAGCGGCAACGCTCTCTCGATTTGCGCGCCACCGCCCTGTCCGCGCTGGCGATGGAAACGTTCTGCGTGGGTGGCCTGGTCGTCGACCTGGCCCGCGGGGGCAGTGGCTATCCGTGGGCGCTGGTCTGCGCGGTCGGCGGCGTGTCCTATGCCATCGCCTTGGCCGTCGTGCGCACCCGCCACTGACCGCGGGCCTCGACCACCCGACTCGGCGGTCGAGGCCGGCTCCGCCTCACCTCAGAGCGAGCGGCCAGGCGTCAAGGACCTCACGTGCTGCCCCACCCAGCACCCGTCAGCGCCGTGCGCGCCCCTTCCGCTACCGGATGTGTGGATGATCGCCGACAATGACCCGGTGACCACCACGGGAGATGACGCCGCCGGACCACCGCTGCCAGCAGAACTCATCACCGCACTGGACGAGACGGACGGGGCGTGGGACGGCTGGCAGGCCGCCGACCAGCGGACCCGCACCCTGTTCGCGGAGTGGGTCGCCAAACCCCGCACGGCCCGCCTACGCCGGGAACGCGCCGCGATCACCGCCGAGCACGCCGCCCACGGAGTGCTACGGCACGCGATCGAGCGCCCCGGCCTCGCCGAGGCAGGCGTCGAAGCGGGCGTCGAGACCGGCGTCGAAGCAGGCGTCAGCGCCGCCGCGCCCGGCGTGTCCCGCTGGCTGATCCACACCCTCGGCAATATGATCAACTGATCGCCGAACTGATCACGTGGGCACGACGATGACCTGCGCCGAGGCGGCAGGTCGCGAGACGCGCCCCAGCGCCACCGCTGGCTTCGACGGCAACCGGCGGCTGCGGAGTTGCCCGTGCCGCGCGCCCGAGAAGATCGACACAGCGGCCGCGTCACCGTCGGCAACCGGTCGGCGGCGTTCGGGCTTGTATGGAGGTCGGATACGTATCGAGGGTGAGGGTGGGGTCGTGGACCACCACGGGTCGCGGGTCGCCCGTGCCGTCCGCCGCAGGCGCTGGCGGTCCGCCGTCGTCGCCGCGGCGGTCGTCGCCCTGGCCGCGTGCGGCGACCCTGGCCGCGAGGACCCGGCCGCGATACCGGCCGGGTCGGACCCCCGCCTGTCGTGCTCCCCGCCGGCCCGGAGGGAAAGCCGGTCACGCTCCGTTTCGTCGAGACCCAGCGGCTGCTCGACCTCGATGCCGACGCCGAGGCAGCGGTCGTCCACCGCTGCGTCCCGGGAATCAACGGCAGCCCGGGGTCGTCGGACGGTGGCAGCCGGTTGCTCGTCGCGGTCGACGGCCCCCTGGTGCTCGTCCAGAACAGTCAGGGTCTGGCGGCCTGCCTGGTCGAGCTGGTCAGCCGCGACGGCCCGCCGGATTTCTCCTGGTCCGACAAGCCCATGCTCCGGTGGTGGCACTCGGAGCGCAGCCCTGACTTCTCCCGGCCACCAGGGGCACCGATCGAGGTGTTCAACACGAGCGCCACGGATGGCGTCGTGGCCGACTGGGTGCACCCGACCTGGTTCTGGCGTGCCTTCGGGCGGGTGTCCCCGCAGGTGAAGGAGCTGTTCGCCGTGATCCCGAGCGGGGAGGCGATCCACGTTCCCGTCGGTACCACGGGTGCGTTCGCCCTCTCTCCTGGCGCAGGACGGTCGACACGCCCGAGCAGGCGCGGCTCCAGCCGCCGCTGTCGCTGTTCGCCCGCGACGGCACCGGCCGGGTACTGCCCTCGGTGACCCTGCCCTGATCCCGGGGCGGCGGTGGGTGCAACTGTCCCGCTAGGAGGACGACCGGCGGTAGGTCAGGAAAAGCGCACCGCTTTGCAGGACAGTGTGGTCGGCCAGCATCCAGGTTCTCGGGTCGAACACGGCGGCGCGGGAGAACAACGGGATGCCGGTGCCGAGGGTCAGCGGCCCCAGCTTGACGACAAGCTCGTCGATCTCCGGGTAAAGAACGCCGGCGAGCTCACCCCCACCGACCAGCCAGAGGTCCTTCCCGTCCAGTTGTTTCAACTCCCGCACCGTCGTGACCGGATCGGCGGCGACCAGCTCCACCCCCGGGTCCGGACTCACGGTCAGAGTGCGCGAGAACACCAGGTGCCGCAGGTGCGGGAAGGCGTTCGTCAGGCCGGCCCGCAGCCCGACCTCGTAGCTGCGCCGGCCTTCCAGGACGGTGTCGAAACGGGTTCCCGGGGCGGTGACACCCAGGGCCAGCCGGGCAGGGCCGGGCAGGGTCTCCGGGTACTCGGCGACGAGGTGATCGACATAGTCCTGCGGCACCGGCCAGAACCCGTCAGGACCGGTGGGATCGGCACCGTCGGGACCCGCCACGAACCCGTCGAGGGTGGACGCCACGAAATAGACCAACCTGCGCACACACCACTCCTTCCCGCCGGCAGCACCGACTCCGGTCACAGCTGACGGCACGTTCCACGGACGAACCCTACCCATCCGAGATCCGGCGCCCCGACGCTTCGGAGAAGGCCGCCGAGTACCTGGCCGGGCGCACGGCCCTGGACCTCCAACGCCCGGCCGATTCGGTCGCTATGCCCGCACCGATGTCGAAGGCCTGCGTCATGACCGCTGACCAGCCTGAAAGGTGCGAGCCGAAAAGCGACGCGACGTTCTGGCCCTCAGGGTGGTGATGCCTCTCGTGCCCGGTCCGGCGTGCCTGCCGAGACGCGCTCCGCGGTCAGTGGCGGTATCCGGGAGTGGCCGTGTTCAGGTGTGTTCGGGGGCCGGTGCGGTCGTAGCGGCCTGTGCGTTGTCCCAGACGTCGGCGGCGATGGTGGCCCACAGATGTTCTGGGAACTCGTGTCCCATATCGGGATAGGTGGTCAGCCGGGCACCGGGAATCGTTTTTGCCAGGGTCCGGGCGGCGCGCAGGCGAATCCAGGGGTCGTCCTCGCCGTGGATGACGAGGGTGGGTGTCTGGAGCCGGCGTAGCTGGGCTCGGAGGTTCGTGGCGGTGCGGGCCGCGGCGAGTTGACGGTGAGTCCCGCCGGGGTCTTGGTCGCGGTCGATGGAGGCCTCGGCGGTGGCACGCACCCATTCCTCGTCGATCGGGTGTCGCCGCGAACACATGAGCAGGTAGGTGTCGACCAGCCGCCGCACGTCCCCTTCGCGGGTGTTGTCGTAGCGTTTGGTGGCCAGCCGCAGCAACGTGCCGATCTTGAGATTGCGCAGGTTACTGAGCGCGCCGCCGGTCCCACCGGCCATCGCGGACACCAGACTGCGCACGCGGGAAGGATGGTGGATCGCGACCAGCTGCGCGAGCGTGGCCCCCAGCGACTCCCCGAGCAGATGGGCGGAACTCCAGCCGAGGTCGTCGAGGACCGCGACCGCGTCGCCGACCATGTCGTCGACGCGGTAGGCCGGGCCGCCATCACGTGCGGTGAGCGCCCGCCCGGTCGTGCCGGGCGCGTCGGCGAAGTGGGTGGACAGGCCCGCGTCGCGGTTGTCGAAGCGGGCGACGGCGAACCCCCGGTCCGCGAGCTTTCGGCAGAAACCGTCCGGCCACCAGATCATCTGGAAGGTCAGACCCATCATCAGCAGCAGTGGTTCACCGTCGGGTGGACCGAACGTCTCGTATGCGATCTTCACGTCGCCGTGCTGGGCGAAGGACATGGTCACCGGCGTCTCCGTTGCGGTGAGGTGGTGCAACGAGGCAGAACCCTTGGCAATGCAACTGACATGCTAAGGGGGACGTGACACCGATGCAATGCGCTCGCATTGCCAAAGGGGGTTGTGATGCCCAAGCGGGTGGACCCGCTCGAACGGCGCCGCCACATCGCGCAGGCGGTGTTCCGGGTGACCGCCAGCCACGGCGCCGAAGCGGTCAGCCTGCGTGACGTCGCGGCCGAGGCCGGCGTGTCGATGGGGATGGTCCAGCACTATTTCCGGACCAAGGACGAGATGTTGCTGTTCGCGCTCGAGCACATGCGCGAACGCGTCGCCACACGCCTGCACGCACGGCTCGCGCATCTGCCGGAGGCCACCCCCCGCGACCTCGCCCGCGCGGTGTTCACCGAACTGCTGCCCACCAGCGAGGACAGCCGAGCCGAGGCGGCCGTGTCGGTGGCTTTCTACTCCCGGGCCGCCGTCACGCCGGCCTACGCCGCGGCACTGTCCGAGGGCCTGCGAGGCCTGCTCGCCGCCACCACCGAACGACTACGCGCCGCCCAGCGCGACGGCCACCTGCACCCCGACCTCGACCCCGAGCAGGAGGCCGCATCGCTGTTCTGGCTCACCCACGGTCTGGTGGGACCGCTCCTGGCCGGTCTCTACACCCCCGCGCAGGCCCTGGCGATCCTCGACCACTCCCTCGACCGGATCTTCATCGCCGACGTGCCGACTAAGGACCGGCGGTGAGGACACGGGTCACAGCCGCCGCGACGGCGGGAGTGAGGCGCGGGTGGTCGAGCGCGGGCAGCAGCGCCT
>NZ_JALKFW010000191.1:0-42077 GCF_023243055.1 Frankia sp. AgPm24
CCCGCCCACCCCCCCCCGGGGGGGGAGATCTGACGTCCGTCCGGCCGGAAGGAACAGACGGCTCCTGCCAGACAGGTGCGGGATGACCGGTCAACTGGGGTGTGGCCGGGTCAGCGACGATGGTGACCCGGTAAGGGCGACGATGGTGACCCGGTAAGGGCGACGATGGTGACCCGGTAAGGGCAGCGTGCTGCTGCCGGACGACCGGTCGGGGGAGCATGCCCGACCAGGGCACTGGATGGTGCCGAACCTGTCCAAGAAGTACGAAACGTGCCGACGCGTGGACGTGTACGGCTGCTAGCTGACCGCGGCCGGAGGGGGGTGGCCGCGGGCGGCGTCAGACGTCCAGGTCAGGTCGTGTCCACGGCAGGCGCCGCGAGGTCCAGGAAGGGCTGCTGGCTACCCTCGGAACGTGCGGGAGGGTGGCCGCTGGGCCCGGCTCGGACGAAGCGGTGGCGAAGGTGTCGTCAGATCCGGCCCACGTAGTACGACGTGGTGTAGATCGACTGGAGCTTCACGACGTCGCCGGTGTGCGGGGCGACCCACATCTTGCCGTTGCCGGCGTAGATGCCGACGTGGTAGATGTTGCCGGGCGTACCCAGGAAGATCAGATCTCCGGGCTGCTTGTTGTACATGGAGATCCGGGTGGTGGCGGCGAACTGGGCGTCCGTCGTGCGCGGCAGGGTCTTGCCCAGCTGCCGGTAGACGTACTGGACGAGCCCGGAGCAGTCGAACGAGCTCGGGCCGTCGGCACCGTAGACGTAGGGCTTGCCGGCCTGCAGAGAGGCCAGGTAGACGGCCTTCTCACCGATGGAGTTCGCCGGGAGCGGGACGTCCACGTCGACGGAGACGTTGTCGATGATCGCGCCGCGGGCACGCGAGGCCGCCGCCGGGGCGGGCTGCGCGACCTGCAGGGTGGCGTCGTTCGACGAGTGCGCCGACTGGAGGGCGTCCGTCCCGTCGAAGATCGCGGTGACGTTCGTCGTGGTGAGCACCCGGGCCGTGTACGACGTGTAGCCCTGGTCGTTGGTGTACAGGTGCTTGAAGGTCGCCCAGCCGGTGGGCAGCTTGACCTGCACCTTGACGAGCTGGTTCGCCAGCGGCTCGTGGGTGGCCTCGTTGAACAGCGAGAAGCCGATGTCCACGGGCTCGTTCGGGGTGACCGTCACGTTCGGGTTGGTGACCCGCAGGCCGACCTGCACCTTGCCCGCCAGGGGCGGTGCGTCGACGGTCGTGGTGGTCAGGGTGGTGCCGACGGAACCGTCGGAGCTGATCGCCGCGGCGGCGATGCTGCCGCCGAGGGCGGCTCGCGAGCCGATCTGCGCGGCGAGGGTGACCGGGGCGGTGTTCGTCGACTCGTCGCGCGCCTGGTCGGCGTGGACGTCGGTGGCACAGCCAGCCAGGGCCACTCCGGAGACCGCGACGGTCCCGGTGGTCATCGCGGCGAAGGCACGCGCCCGGCCCCGACTACGGGTGACCGGCGTGGGGGACGGGGCACGGTGACGGCCGCGACCCGCGACGCGTGAATCTTCGTCGAGCTGCACGCTTTGTGCGGACAACGATGTATTCCTTCCCGTACGCCTGCGAAGTGAGCTGTCGGGTTCGGGCTGGGCTGCCCGGCCCGCGGCGTGACCTTCACGCTGCGGACTTCACCCCTAGGCCGGCACCGTGGCTCGGTGCTGGCCGGTGTGGAGGATGGGTCCCCCGCTCCTGCCCCAGATGACGACTCGGAGGGGACACCGGGGCCGGGGGCAGGATTCGGCGTTCGGCCCGGTGTTGTCGTTTCGTCGGCGTGAGACTAGTCCACTCGGATGGTGCGGGTAAACACTAGCTCCTCCCAACTACAGGCAGTGTGCACTGAAGTGCCCGTGTCCGGGTCACCGCAAGTGCCGCCCGGCCGAGCCGATCAGGCCGTCCCAGCACGCGAAAACGCCTGGATGGGAGGTGGTCGCCAACCCCCGGATCGATGCCGTGACGTCGTGGAACCGGGTGACCGCAGCCGGGTCGCCCCGATTGGACACCCACAGGTGGACACAGCCTCGGTCGCACCCGGTAACCGCGGAGTCGGGGCCGCGCGGCGGGCCGCCCCGGCCGTGGTTCATGCCCATCAGGCAGATCCGAGGGGGTGTCAACGGGGGGTCCGGCCGCGGCGGGAGAGGAAGCCGGCGGTGTCGAGCATCTGGAGTTCGAGGGCGAGCAGCTGGACCTCGCCGGGCAACGAACGCTGGTGGGCGAGGGAGGCGACGGCGGCGCGGGCGCGGTCGGCGAGCGCGTCCAGGGCGCGTTGGCGCTGACGCATCCGGGCCCGCTCCTCCTGGATGGTGCGGACCGTCTCCTCCTGCCAGTCGCGCGTGCGGGCGAGGAACTCGCTGGCGTCCTTGGCCTGACGCTCGGCTTCCTCCAACCGGCTCAACAGGCCGTCGAGGACCTCCAGGCGGCCGACCAGCTCGACGATCAGATCACCGCGGTCGGGCATGGGGGTGGTCGCTCGCCGGGCGGGGTCAGACGAGGGCATGAGCTCCCCTGGGGGGTGGGGGATCGGGGGCTGTGCCGAGCCGCGGAGACGAGGCCCGGTCGCTCCGACACGGATGGTTACGGTAGCCGACGGCGACGACCGAATGTAACCCATCGTACGGATACGTCGGCACTGTCAACTGATAGTAAAAATGAACCATGGACCACCGGCTGGCTGCGCGTTTTGCGGCGTACTGGCGGTTTGGGCGCTATTTGTATGGGCATGCGCTGCGGGGCACCGGTTCCCGGCCGGCGTCAATGACGCAGGTCACTTTCGGGCCGGCTAAAGCCAGCCGTTACGTTTGAACGCCCGGTACAGCAGCAGACAGGCGACCACCATCACGCTCAGGACCGCGGGATAACCCCAGGTCTGGCGCAGCTCGGGCATGTGCTCGAAGTTCATTCCGTAGATTCCGGCGAGCGCGGTCGGAACGGCGGCGATCGCCACCCAGGCGCTGATCCGCCGCATGTCCTCGTTCTGCGCGATGGTCAGCTGGGTAAGTGTGGCCTGGAGCACCGAGGAGAGCAGTTCGTCAAAGTGCGAGATCCGCTCGCTGACCTGCTCGAGATGGTCGGCGACGTCGCGGAAGTAGCGGCGCATCGCGACGTCCACCATTCGTGGCCGGTCCAGGATGAGGCTGCGCAGCGGTCCGGCCAGCGGCTGGACGGCGTGCTTGAGTTCGAGCAGCTCCCGCTTCATCTGGTAGGCGGACTCGGTGGACGGGGTGTGTTCGCGGCGGAACACCCCGGCCTCGATCTGGTCGACATCCACCTGGATCTTCTCGACGGTGTCCACGTAGTCATCGACGATGCTGTCGCAGATCGCGTGCAGGACGGCGGTCGGGCCGTGGCGCAGCATCTCCGGGGCGGCCTCAAGCTGGCGGCGCAGCTTCGACATCTCACCGTGCCGCCCGTGGCGCACCGTGACGACGAAGTCCTCCCCCAGAAAGATCATGATCTCGCCGGTGGTGACCACCTCCGAGGTGCCGGTCACCTCGGTGTGCGCGACGTAGGTCGTGGTCTTGAGCACCATGAACAGGTGGTTCTCGTACTGCTCGAGCTTGGGTCGCTGCCCGCCGGTGACGGCGTCCTCGACGGCGAGCTTGTCCAGTCCGTACTCCTGCGCGACCTCGGCGAGCTGCTCGTAGGTCGGTTCGAACAGGCCCAGCCAGGCGAACCCGTCCCGTTCGTCGCGTGCGAGCCGGAGCGCGTCGGCGGTGTTGACGTCCATCGTCACCCGCTTGCCGTGGCTGTAGACCCCGCAGGCCATCACCCGTCCGTCCGGCGTGGACCGCCGGATGATCGCGCGGGCCTGGCGCCGCTTGCGGCCGACCCGCACCAGCGAGACCGCCGGTCGGCTGAGCGCGCCGGCCAGCCGGTGGGCGTTCGCCGAGGCGTGCTCCAACGCGTCCAGCACCGGATGCTCACCCTGGGACCCCGACTGGTCGAGCGCACCGGCCGGGTCGGAGCGGTCGGAGCGGTCGGAGTCGTCCGATCCGCCGCCGTGTGGTGTCGAGAAGTGAGGTTGTCCGGTGGTGTTCGCCGTACTGGAGATGTCCACACCGTTGTTGTCCGCGGCGTCGCCTTGTGTCATCGCTTCGTCGCCCCCTTCCAGGCCATCGGCGTACCGTTGGCTGTTCTGACGTACCGGTTGCCATCGTGACAAGGCGGCCGGGACTGCCGGGCAGGGTACCGGTCGGGTAAGAGGATCCGTCCTCGGCGTTCCGTGTGGATGCGCGGGTGCGCCGTGGGATGGCGAGCGTGATGGCGAAGGTGACGCGCACACTGCCGTGGCGGCCCATGGGCGGCCCGGCGCCAGCCACGGAGGTACGGGTGACCGAGATCGAGGTACGCAGGCTGCGGGTGTTCGCCGATGAGACCGGCGCGGCGGGCAGCCTGCTCGCGGTGGTGCTCGACGCCGCCAAACTACTGCCCGACCAGCGGGAACGGGCTCAGATCGCACGGCGGCTCGGTGTGCCCGCTACCGTCTTCGTCGACGACCTGGAGCAGGCGGAACTCGCCGTGCACACCCCTGACCGGCAGGTGCCGACCGCGGGGGACGCTCTTGTCGGCGCCGCGTGGCTGATCGCCCGGCTGCTGGGCGGGCATCCGGCGGTCCTGCGCCTGGCCGGTGGGGACGCGGTGAGCTGGCAGGACCAGGGCCGGGTGTGGACCCGGGCGGCGCTCACCGGTGTCACCGGCTGGACGCACCGCCAGGTGGGCAGCCCCGCCGAGGTCGAGCAGCTGACACTGCCACGCCCCGAACAGGACGATCTCGTGCAGGTCTGGGCCTGGCTGGACGAACAGGCCGGCGTCGTGCGGGCGCGTGCGTTCGGGGAGCGCCACGGTGTCGCCGAGGACGAGGCGTGTGGGTCGGCGTCCATGCTGCTCGCCGCGCGGCTCGAGCGCCGGCTGACGATCCGCCACGGCATCGGCTCGATCGTGCTGGCCGGGCCCGGCCCGGAGGGCTTCGCCGACATCGGCGGCCTTGTCGTCGAGGACGAGACCCTCCACATCGACCATCTCGACGACTTCCTCGCCGACTGAGCCCCACCCGCCAGCGGCGCCTCTCCTCCTCCTCCTCCTGCCCGCTCCTCCTCCTGCCCGCGCGGACGGCTACTCCCCGCGCGGACGGCTACCCGCTCGTCAGAGTGGCGGTTCGGCGGGTGAGCGCAGCATGCGCGTCCACGCGCCTTCGGTGATCTCGCCGCGGGCGTCGATGATGGCCCAGTCGACGATGTCGACGCTGTGGATGCGCAGCGGCAGGCCCATCCGGACGTGGGTGAGCGAGGGGTGCGCGCCGTCGCTGAGGCTGCGCCCGTGCAGCAGCGCCGGATGCGGCCAGCCGGACACGCGCGCCCAGGGCCACTCGACGGTGTCGGCCACCGCGATCTGATGGCGCACGAGCAGACTGCCCAGCGGGGGCAGCGCATGGTTGAGGTAACGCCGCCGGGCGTCGGTCAGGAGTGAGCGGGCGGCGAAGACGGCCTGCTCCCGGACCAGCCGCGACTGCTCTCGCATCGGCTGGTCGGGTGTGGGCTGGTTCTGGATCAGGGGGACATTCCTGACGGCCATGGCGGCCACAGTAGTGGAAATCTTCCGCAGGGTACACATATGCACCCCGGGTTCGACACGCTTTCTTCGATGCCCGCTTACTTTGTGTAGACATTTTCCGGATGCGGTCATCGTGAGCAGGGCGTATGTTCGACGTATTGACAGTGATCCGTTACTCCATTCGTCCGTTCGACGAGGTGATCATGGCTGAGGCGTTGGCGACCCTGGTGGATTCGGCGCATGCGGATGCCTTCCACCTGATCGAACTGGCCGGTGGCTCGCCCGAGGTCGATCCGGGGGGCGCGGCCGATCCGGGGGGCGCGAACGCCACGCCCAGCGACCCGCGGCAGGTGCTGCGGGCCAACGACGTCGCCGTCGCGGCGATCTCCGCGCATCTGAGCGCGATGGAGGCCGTCGTCTACCCGATGTGCGCGCGCAACGTGCCCGGCGGGCGAGCGCGGGTGACGGAGCTGCGCCGGTTGGCGCGGCGCAGCTCGTCGGTGATGCGCGGCATCGAGCAGTACGTGCAGGGCGATCTCAACCGCCCGGCGGCCAGCGTCACGAGCCTGCGCCGGGACCTCGCGGTCCTGCTCACCGAGCATGCCCAGACCGAGAACGCGCTGCTGCATGAGCTCGACCGGACGCTGTCCGACAGCGAGCGCACCCGCCTGCGGGAGCGGTTCTCCGCCGCGATGCGCCACGCCCCGAGCCGGCCGCATCCGCATCTCGGGCACGGCGGCCCGTTCGGCGGCAGCGCCACCGTCCGGCTGCTTGGCACCATAGATCATCTGCTGGATGTGATGGATGCCCGTGAGGTGGCCGGCGCCCCCGTTCGTGCTCCGGCGCCCGCGGGTCTCTGGGGCTGGTACCTGTTGGGCCGCCCGACCGCACCGGCCCCGGAGTGGCCCGCCGAGACCCTCACCGTCACCACGGCTGATCCCGCGGACGGGGCCACCGCCGCGGCCGGTGAGCGGGCACGATCGGTGGGTGGCGGATAGTCGATCGGGGGGTGGCGACCCTGACCGTATGGTGAAATGTTACTGACCTTGGTCGGGTAATGACCGCGACGACAAGCCCGTTCGGTGTTCCCTTCCCCGCGTCTGCCACTCGACATGCCATGCTTCGGGTCCAGGTTGGGCCGATATGGCCCGCACGTCGTGCACTGCCGAGGAGATGTGTCCGGAACCGAGAGCGCCGTCGCCCCGGCGCCCGCGACGCCAGCGGACGTGATCTGGCCGATCCTGCTGGTCGAGGATGATGACGGGGACGCCTTCCTCGTCTCCGAGCTGTTGGAGGAGGTGTCCGCCCCGGTTTCCGTCACCCGGGTGCGCACCGTCGCCGAGGCGCTGGTCGGCAGCGCCGGCGCCGCCTGCATTCTGTTGGATCTCGGCCTGCCCGACAGCGAGGGCCTGTCCGCGTTGCGGCGGCTGCTCGAGGTCGAGTCCGGCGCGCCGGTCGTCGTGCTCACCGGTCTGGTCGACGAGTACCGCGGCGAGCAGGCCGTCGCCGCGGGTGCGCAGGACTACCTGGTCAAGGGCCAGGTGGACGGGCGCGACCTGGTCCGCGCGGTGCGTTACGCGATCGAGCGGACCAGGGCCGACACGGCCGCCCAGGCGCTGCGTGAGTCCGAGTTGCAGGCCGCGGAGCGGTCCCGGCTCGAACGCGGTCTGCTCCCGCGCCCCCTCTACGACGACGTGCGGCTGCGCCACGACACCCGCTATCGCCCCGGTCGGCGCCAGTCGCTGCTCGGCGGGGACTTCTACGACATGGTGGCGACGCCCGACGGTGTCCTGCACGTCCTGCTCGGCGATGTCTGCGGGCACGGCCCGGACGAGGCGGCCCTCGGGGTGAGCCTGCGTATCGCGTGGCGAACACTTGTGCTCGCCGGTGTGCGGGAGGCCGATCGGTTGGGGTATCTCCAGCGGGTGCTGGTCAGCGAACGAGATCATGATGAGATTTTCGCGACGGTCTGTGAGCTCTCCATCGCCGCGGATCGTGAGTACGCCCGGATGCGCCTGGCCGGGCATCCGCCCCCGGCGATCCTGTATCCGCGGCTCGCGGCCCTGCCCGGTGATGTCGTCAGCCCCGCCCTCGGCATCCTCGACGAGGACCTGACCCAGGAGGTGCGGGTCGAGCTCGGCCCGCGCTGGGCGCTGCTGCTGGCCACCGACGGCCTGCTGGAGGGTCGTGACGGCCCCGGTGGCGAACCCCTGGGGTGGGAGGGGGTTCTCCCCGAGCTCGCGAAGCTGTGGCCGCCTCAGGGCCCCGACCACCTGCTCGACAGTCTCATCGACCGGATCGAGGCCCGCAACGGCGGCCCGCTCACCGACGACGTCGCCCTGCTCCTGCTGATGCGGGGCGACGACTGATGCCCGCCGCCGCGGCACCCAGCGCGCCGACGGGTGGCGCGCCGACGGGTGGCGCGCCGACGGGTGGCGCGCCGACGGGTGGCGCGCCGGCCGGGGATGGTGCGACCGGGGGTGGTTCGTCCGGGCTGGGCAGGTGGCGACTGCGGCGGCGGCTGGGAGTCACCTATGTGATCGCGGCGGTGGTGCTGCTGGTCGTGGTGGGTGTGGTCGCGTCGTCGCTGGTGCGGCTCACCGATGCCATCCACACCCGCAGCGACGTGATGGCGCCGGCGTTGCTGGCGTCCAACCGGCTCGTCGCCAGCGTGGTGGACCAGGAGACCGGCCTGCGCGGCTACCTGCTGCAGGGCACCGAGGACTACCTCTCTCCCTACAACGCCGGACGGACCGAGGAACGCCGTGATCTCGCCGAGCTGCGTGGGGTGCTGGCCGGCCGGCCCGACCTGCTGGCCGGTGTCACGGCGTTGGACGCGCGCATCCGCGCCTGGCACACCGCGTACGCCGACCCGGCGATCGCCGCGGTGCGCGCCCAGGGCGTCTCGGCAGCCCGTCAGGTGCCGCTGGCCCCCGGCAAGGTCCTGTTCGACGCGGTCCGCGGCAGCGCCAACGCGCTCAACGCGGTGTTGCTCGAACACGCCAGCGAGGCCCGCTCGGATGTCCGGAGCGCGCTGAACTTCCTGGTGACGGCGCTGTCGATCGGTGCCGCGGCGCTGGTGGCCCTGTTCGCCGCGATCTACTGGGCGCTGCGCGTCTGGGTCACCCGTCCGATCGAACAGGTCGGTGGGGACGCCCGCACCGTCGCCACCGGCAGCCTCGACCATGTGGTCGAACCCACCGGTCCGCCGGAGATCGTCACGCTCGCGGCCGCCGTCGAACTGATGCGCCAGCAGCTCATCGGTGAGCTCGGTGTCGCCCGGGCGGCCCGGTGCGAGGTCGAGGCGCAGGCCGAGGTGCTGCGCCGCTCCAACCGCGACCTCGAGCAGTTCGCCTACGTCGCCTCGCACGACCTGCAGGAGCCCCTGCGCAAGGTCGCGAGCTTCTGCCAGCTGCTCGAACGCCGCTACGGCGACAAGCTCGACGACCGCGGCGTCCAGTACATCGCCTTCGCCGTCGACGGCGCCAAGCGGATGCAACAGCTGATCAACGACCTGCTTGCCTTCTCCCGGGTCGGACGGACCACCGAGAGCTTCGTCGACATCCCCCTCGGGGAGCTGCTCACCCGTGCCACCACGACCCTGTCGCTGACGATCGAAAGCCTCGACGCCGAGGTCAGCGCGGACGAACTGCCGATCGTGCGCGGCGACCCGATGCTGCTCACCCAGCTGCTGACCAACCTGATCGGCAACGCCCTGAAGTTCCACGGGGAGGATCCGCCGCGGGTGCACATCGGTGTGGTCGAACACGCCGACACCTTCGAGTTCTCCTGTGCCGACAACGGCATCGGCATCGAGACCGAGTACGCCGAGAAGATCTTCGTCATCTTCCAGCGTCTGCACAGCCGGGAGGTGTTCGCCGGGACCGGTATCGGTCTCGCCCTCTGCCGCAAGATCATCGAGTTCCATGGTGGTCTGATCTGGCTCGACACCGAGGCCCGCCCCGGTACCACCTTCCGCTTCTCCCTCCCGCGCCGCACCGCCGCCGCTCCCGCTCCCGCGGCGGCATCTCCCGCTGTATCCGTCGGCCCTGTGTCTGCCGGCGCTGTCGATCTCGTCCGCGCCGCCAAGGCCGCCCGACCGTCCGGAGAACAACGTGAGTGAACAGCTCATCCCTGTCGAGGTCCTGCTCGTCGAGGACGACCCCGGTGACGTCCTCATGACCCGTGAGGCGTTCGCGGACCACAAACTGCGCAACCACCTCAACGTCGTCAGCGACGGCGTCGAGGCGCTCGCCTACCTGCGGGGCGAGGGCGAGTATGCCGGCGCCCCCCGGCCCGACCTGATCCTGCTCGACCTCAACCTGCCCCGCCGCGACGGACGGGACGTCCTGCGCGAGGTCAAGGCCGACGAGCGCCTGCGACGCATCCCGATCGTCGTGCTCACCACGTCCGAGGCCGAGGAGGACGTGCTGAGCAGCTACGACCTGCACGCCAACGCCTACATCACCAAGCCGGTCGACTTCGACCGTTTCGTCGCTGTCGTGCGCCATATCGACGACTTCTTCGTCACCGTCGCCCGCCTCCCCGGCCAGTGACCTTCCTCTGCCCGATGCGGTAGCTGGCAGTCGACGTTGCCGCGCGGACGGGCCGAGGTCGCCTACAGTGCGAACATGGCCACCGGACCACGACCCGCCCGCGTGCAGCGCCAGGCCCTGGCCGATCTGCTCGGCGAGTACGGCCCGGCCCATCCCACGTTGTGTGCGGGCTGGACGAACCACGACCTGGCAGCCCATCTGGTCACCCGGGAGCGGTCACCGTGGGCCGCTCCCGGCCTGGTGATCGGCCGCCTGCACGGCATCACCGAACGAGCCGAGCGCGCCACCATGCGCGCCCATCCGTATCCGGACCTGATCGAGATCTTCCGCGCCGGCCCGCCCCGCTGGCATCCGACCCGCTTCGGCCCGCTCGACGACGCCACCAACCTCGTCGAGTTCTTCATCCACGCCGAGGACATCCGCCGTTCCACCGCGGTCCCGACCGCACGCTCCACCATCGGCGCCGGCGCACGCTCCGCCGTCGGTTCCGCCGTGGGCTCCGGTGCAGGCTCCGGTTCGGGTTCCGGCGCGGGTCCGGGCACCGATCCCAGCGCGGGATCCACAGACGGCTCCAGCGTCGGCTCCCACCTCGGCTTCGGGTTCGGCCTGGACATCGACATCGCCTGGAAGCCCCGCGATCTCGACGTGGCCAGCCGCGGCATGATGTGGAACGCCCTGCGCCTGGCCGGACTCGTCGGTTTCCGCCGGGCCGGCATCGGCGTGGTCGCCGAACGCACCGACCGCCCTGGCCGGCTCACACTGCGCGGCGGCGATCCCGTGGTCGAGATAGTCGGCCTCCCCGAGGAGATCCTCCTGTTCGCGTTCGGCCGTGGCCGGATCGCCCAGGTGGACCTGCGCGGCACCGCCGCCGACATCGACCACCTGCGCCACGCCCCCATCGGGCTCTGAGCCGTCCAACTGACCCCCGCCGACCCCCGCCGCGGCGCGGGCGGCGAGCCGTGTGGCCGGGCGGACATCGGGCATTCGGCGCAATTCGCCGGCACTGATGGGCGAGGGCTGCGAGGCTGGGAGCATGGTGGCGAAGTCCCGGCGGGCCGCGCGTGTGCTGCTGGTCGATCCGACGGACGCGGTGCTGCTGATCCGCTCCCATGATCCGAGCCTGGACGCGGCGCCGTCCTGGTGGCATGTGCCGGGCGGGGGGCTTGATCCGGGCGAGACGCCGGAGCAGGCGGCGGTCCGGGAGATCTTCGAGGAGGTCGGCTACCGGTTGGCCGACACGGGCCAGCCGGTCGCGACCCGCCGGACGTCCTTCACCTACCTGGGTCGGGACTATCGCCAGGCCGAGACGTTCTACGCCGTCCGCGTGCCGCATCGACCGGAGCCGGACGCCTCGCGGTGGACGGAGACGGAGCGCCGGTCGATTCTCGGCTGGTCCTGGTGGACGGCGGCCGAACTGCGCGTGACCGGCGACACGGTCTACCCGACCGGTCTGGTGCGCCTGCTCGACAGCTGGCTTTCGGGAGGCCCACCGAGCACCCCCCTACGTCTGTGACCGACCTTCAGGCGACTACCACAGGGAGGCGTAGGTGGCGGCGCCGTTCGGGTTCTCGTTGGGGTTCAGCAGGGACGAGTGGACGTTGCCCGGCGCGGAGTCGTTGAAGTACGCCTCGTAGGCGAGGATGTCCTTGTTCGCCTTGAACGTGTTGTACATGTTGCGGATGTAGACGGGGTTGTCGCCACCGGCCTTCCCCGCCCGTCCGGCACCGGTGTCGGACTTGCCGACCAGACCCCATTCGGGCACCGAGAACTGTTTGCCGTGCTGGCGGGCGAAGGCGATCGCCGAGCACAGGCCGGTGGCCTCGGCGCACTGGGCGGCGAAGGTGGCGTCGCTGGTGCTCGCCGGCCAGTGGTCGTAGGTGTCCACACCGATGATGTCGACGTAGGCGTCACCCGGGTAGACCGACCAGGCTCCACCGCTGTGTGCGTTCAGGGCCCAGTCGATGCGGGCCTGCGGATCGGTCGAGCGGATGGCGCTGACGACCTGCCGGAAGCAGTTGACCCAGGTGGTGGCGTTCGTCTTCGACACCGACCAGGGGAACCAGTCGCCGTTGAACTCCCAGGCGAGGCGGACGATGCTGGCGGGTCGCCCCTTGGCGACGAGCCAGCGGCCGAAGCTCGCCCACTGGCTGCTGTAGGCACCGTTCGCGCAGGAGCTCATGTCACCCTGCCCGTTCGGGAAGAACGGCTGCGAGATCACCCAGGTGCCGGCGAAGGTCGAAAGCTTCTCCGGGCCCGAACCCAGCCACGGGTTCGTGATCGTCTGCCAGCTGTTCCGGTCGCTGAAGGCGACCACGGCGGTGACCGGGGAGCCGCGGAAGGCCGCCCACGCGTTCACCTGTGTCAGGGAGCCGGCGGCCAGCCCGCTCATCCCGCCGGGAACGGCGCCGCCACCGGACACGGCCGGCGGGGCCACCACGGGTGCGGGGGGTGCCTGCGTGGGGGTGGTGGTGCGCGGCGCGGTGGTCGTGGTCGCCCGCGAGCCCGACGCGGTACCGGAGGTGCCGGTTACCCCGGACTTGCCGGGGCCGGTGCCGGTGCCGCCCGCGGCCGGGCTGGGGGCGGGCGAGCTGGTGCCGCGCGCGGTGGCGCTGGCCGAGGGGGTCGGGCTGGCGGAAGGCCGACCACGATGCTGGTTCGGGTGCGCGGCCGCCGCCTCGATGGTGGACGCGCCGTCAGTGCTGTCGCCCGTGGGGGCGAGGTTCCAGCCGATCGCCGCGGCCAGGATGGCCAGCACGCCAAGCGAGGCGAGCCAGACCGGATGGCGGGAGTGCCGCCGTCGACGCCGTGAGCCAGCGCGGGCCTTCGGCGGACTGGACGTGCCCTCCGATCGGTGCTTCACCGCGGTATCCCTCCGTGCGTGGCGTGTCGGCGTCAGAACCCCCCCGGGTCCCGGCTTCGCGAGCGAAGCGGATGACCTCCATGTCGCGCAGCGGCCAGAGATGTCGATGTGGGGTGCGGCCGGGGTACCCCCTCGGTGCCCCAGTGGTCGATCTGGTCAGGTATGACCGGACACTACACGGACGAAATTTTTGGGGACGTCCCAGGTAGTGCAGTATGTCTTAGATGTCCGTAGGCTGACCGTCTGAGCGATGTGTATCCCTTGTTCTTCGGGTGAGATTCGCGGTCTGAGTGCCGAATCGGGGGTCTCCGGGGGCCCTCGCGAAGGTGGCCGGCCAGCCGGCCGCGAGGGTCGCCGATGCCACGACCGGCGGGACGGCACACGGAGGTCAACAAGGTCCCGTTGTGCCACAATGTGCTCGCGCGCATGTGCCCACGAGCGAGCGGTCGCCGTGGTTGGGGTCGTCCGCTCACCCACGACTTTTCCAGACGCCAGGAGCACACCGAATGTCCCAGCCACCCGAGTACCCGTCGGGCACGGATCCCCAGGGCGGCTACCAGCCGGGGCAGGGCGGCTACGACCAGGGGCAGGGCCAGCCCGACTGGAACCAGCCCGGCCAGGGCCAACCCAATCCCGGTTACGAGCAGGGCGGCTACGGCCAGGGCGGCTACGGCCAGGGCGGCTACGTTCAGCCCGACTCCGGTTACGGCCAGCCCGGTTACGGCCAGGGTGGCCACGAGCAGGGTGGCTACGGCCAGCCCGGTTACGGCCAGCCCGGCTACCAGCAGGGGCAGGACGCGCAGGGCTACGGGCAGCCCGCCGGTGGCTACGGTCCGCCACCGGGCGGCTATGGCGCGCCCCAGGGTTACGGGGCGCCGCAGGGTTACGGAGCGCCCGGTGGGTTCGGCCCGCCGCCGCCCTACGGCCAGCCCGTCCCGAACTATCTGTGGCAGTCGATCGTGGTGACGCTGCTGTGCTGTCTGCCAGCCGGCGTGGTCGCGATCCTCTACGCGACCAAGGTCGATCCGCGCCGGCAGACCGGTGACATCGACGGTGCCCGCAACGCGTCCAGCAAGGCGCGGATGTGGTGCGTCATCTCGCTGCTGCTGGCCATCGTGCCGCTGGCGATCGTCCTGATCCTGGGGTTCTCCGGCGCGTTCGACGACGACTCGAGCAGCGGATTCTCCACTCTCGGCCCGCTGACGACCTGAGCGTCCCATGCCCGTCCGGCCTGATCCCGCCGACTCCGCCGACCACGGCACCTCCGCCGACCACGGCATCTCCGCCGACGAGGACGTGTTCGTGGAGTACGGCGGTGTGGGCGAGGCCGGGGCCCCGGTCGTCGAGGTCGGGCCGTCGGGTGAGGTCGAGTGGGAGCGACCGGTCCGGACCTATCTGTGGCAGTCGCTGGTCGCCACCCTGCTGTGCTGCCTGCCCACCGGGGCCATCGCGCTGGTGTACGCGTCGATCGCGCAGAACCGGCTGCAACTGGGGGATGTGCGGGCGGCCCGCCAGGCGTCGGCTCGGGCGCGACGCTGGTGCATCGTCTCGCTGATCACGTTCGTGGTGGTACTGCTGACCTACGTCGTCGCGGTCGTCATCCTCGTGGCGATCGCGCACGACCGGGCCTGACGGCCGGGTCGTCCTCGTCGGTCAGGGTGTCCTCGTCGAGGGTGCGGTGGGGGCGGGCGGCGGATGTCGTCCAGGCGGGGTGTTCGCGGGCGGCCCACCAGGCGGGAACGGTGCCGGTGCGGATGCCGACCCGGGCGATCGGGTCGTGTGCGGCCATCCAGAGGTGGCCGGCGACGCCGAAGAACAGGCCGTAGGCCAGCAGGTCGTGGACGAAGGTCGAGCCGGTGCGCCACGCGTCCGGTAGACCGCCGGGCAGGTCCGGACCCCACTGCATCAGGACGCCGGTGCCGAGCATCACCAGGATGCCGCCCGCGACGAACGCGGCGTAGAGCTTCTGGCCGGCGTTGAACTTGCCGACCCCACCGGCGGTCGCGCCCCGGGCCCGGGCCCGTCGCCAGGCCCCGAGCCGCAGCCTGGCCCGCAGCCAGGCTCCGTCCGACGTGGTGAAACGGTTGAGCGCGCGGACGTCGCGGCGGTAGCTCACGGCGCCTGCCGCGACGAGCATCGGGATGGGCAGAGCCAGCCCGGAGTACAGGTGGATGGTCTCGACCAGCCGCCGCCGGCCCACGAGTTCGGCCAACGGTGGCAGCAGCAGCACGGCCCCGGTGATCAGGCAGCTTCCCATCGCCGCGGCGGTCGTCCAGTGGACCAGCCGGGTCGCTCGCCCGAACCGCCGCACGGACGCCACCCCGCCGCCGCGTCCCGCGTCCGAGGGAACAGCCGGCTCGCCCGGGGTCGTCGGCACGACGGGGAACTCAGACGGGGTCATCGTCGCGACCGTTGGAGCGGCCGATCCAGCCGTCGACGTCGTAGCCGCGCTGCTCCCAGTAGCCGGGGGTGACATGGTCGACGGCCTCGATCTCGCCGAGCCATTTGATCGACTTGTAGCCGTACATCGGCGCGATGTACAGGCGGACGGGTCCGCCATGGTCGTGGGTGACCGGGCCGTCGAGCATCCTCAGGGCGACCAGGACGTCCGGTCGGGTGGCCTGGTCGAGGGTGAGACTCTCGGTGTAGCTGCCGTCGAAGGAGCGAAACGTCAGCGCCCGCGCGGTGGGCCGGACCCCGACGGTGGCCAGCAGGTCGCTCAGCAGCACCCCGGACCAGTGCACGTTGCCGACCCGCCAGCCGGTGACGCACTGGAAGTCGCGGACCAGCGCGGTCTGGCGCATCGCGCCGAGGTCGGCGAGTGTCAGCGTCCGCGGCCGGTCGACCAGGCCGTGCACGCGCAGCCGGTAGTCGGCCGGCCCGAGCCGCGGGACGCTGGAGGTGACCGAGTAGTAGCGGAAGTTGCCGATGGGCACGAGATCGGACAGGCCGGTCGGATCGTTGCGCCGTACCGGGTCGATGGCCCGCTCCAGCACCCGCTCGACCCGTGCGCCGACAGCGATGCCCGCGGCACCGAGCGCGACCATCCCGAGTACGATCCGCCGGCCCACCGGTGTGCCCTCGGATGCCACCTTCTCAGTGAACACCCGGTTCCTTAACAAACCCGACCGGCCGCCGGACCAGCACGGCCCGCGGCCGTCGGCGTCGCGAGGAGACGTCCCGTGTCGGAAGGGGACCCCACATCGGGAGGGACGTCGCGGGTCAGGAGGTGACGTCTCGGCGGGTGAGGGTGAGCGCGGCGAGGGCGGCCGCGGCGAGGGCGTAGGCCGTCCCGACGAGCAGGGCGCCGCCGTAGCTGACGTCGGCGACGCCGCCCTGGCCGACAGCGTCGAAGACCAGGCCGGGGAAGACCCGGTTCGCGCCGTTCCACGACGCCTCGATGATGTGCTCGAGGGGGAACATCCAGGCGACACCGGCGGCGAGCGTCACCGCCGTGGACCGCAGCGCCACGCCGAGCGCGGTACCGACCACGCTGAAGAACGCCGATGCCAGCAGGGCGTTGCGGTAACTGGTGGCGAGCGCGCGGGCACCGTCCACGCTCCACCAGGCGGACGTGTCGATGCCGCGGATCCCGGCGGTCACCACCGCCGCCGCCACGCTGAGCACCAGGGCCGCGACCAGCGCCACCGCGACCAGCGCGAGGGTGAGGATCATCCGCCCGGCCAGCCAGCCGAGCCGGCGCGGCTCGCGCAGAAAGAGGGTGCGCAGCGTTCCCTGGCCGTATTCGAGGGTGATCGCGATGGCGACCACCAGGAAGACCAGCAGCCCGGTGAAGGTGCTGCCGCCCGCGAACCCACGAGCTATCCCGGATGCGGCCGTGAGCTGGGTGGTCGTCACGGCGAACCCCACCGCCCCGTCGCCGGGGCCAGGCGCCGGTGGTCCGCCACCGGGCGCGGGATCGTCCGCCAGGCTGAGGACGAGGACGGTCGAGAGCACACTGAGCGCCGCCAGCAGCCCTGTCGCCACCGCCGTGCTCGGCCGCCACACCTTCACCAGCTCGGCCCGCAGGGAACGCCACGTCGATCGAACACCGTTCATCGCCGAGCCCCCTGAACCGTGGACGTGTGTGCCGTGGACGTGTGCGCCGAGGGCGGGTGAGTCGCGCCGTCGGCGCGGGCCGCGGTGACGAGGCCCTGGTAGCGGTCCTCAAGGCTGTCGCGCCGGGGGGACATCTCGATCAGGGTGATGCCGCGGGACGCCGCTGCCCGGTTCACCTCGGCGAGTGCACGGACGTACTCCTGGGACTCGCGGTCTCCCGCGTCCACCGTGACGACGACGTCGCGTTCCCCGCGGGTGGCCGGTAGGCCAAGGCCGGCGAGCAGGTCCGTCAGGGGTGCGATGTCGCGGTCGTGCTCCGGACGCAGGACGACGTCGACGGTGTGGCTGGCCATCAACCGGTCGGTGGGCCCCTGGTAGGCGAGCCGGCCGCCCTCCACGACGATCAGCCAGTCGCAGATCTGCTCCACCTCGGCCAGCAGATGGGACGAGACGAGCACCGTCCGCCCCCGCGGTCGAGCGGAACCGGCCTCGGCCTCGGCGTCGGTCTCGGTCCTGGGGGGCTGGGTGGGGCGTCCGGTCAGCGAGCGGATGAGGGTGCGCATCTCGCGGATGCCGATCGGGTCCAGACCGTTGGTCGGCTCGTCCAGGACGAGCAGGTCCGGGTCGGTGAGCAGGGCGGCGCCGATCGCGAGGCGCTGCTTCATCCCCAGGGAGTAGGAGCGGAAGCGGTCACCGCCGCGGCCGGCGAGCCCCACCTGGTCGAGGATCGTCTCGACCCGTGCGTCCACCTGGGCGCGGGGGATGCCGGCGAGGACGGCGAGGGCGGTGAGGTTACGTCGGCCCGACAGTGCCGGATACAGCGCCGGGCTCTCGATCAGCGCGCCCACCCGGGGCAGGTAGGCGGCGGGGGCCCGCAGCGGCTGCCCGAGGACGGTCCCGTCGCCGCCACTGGGCCGGACCAGGCCGAGCAGCATCCGCAGCGTGGTGGTCTTGCCGGCACCGTTCGGTCCGACGAAGCCGGCGACGACCCCCGTGGGAATCGTGATGTCCAGCCCGTCCACCGCGGTGCGTCGGCCGTATCGCTTCGTCAGCCCCCGCACGTCAATGGCGCTGGGGACACCTGTGGACGGCCAGGTGGGGGAGCCTGCGGCGGGTCCGGGTCCGGGTCCGGGTCCGGATCGGGCGGAGCCTGGTGGTGTCGGGGTCGCCCCGGGCGGGTGGCCGATCGCTGTTGTCATGTCGAGCAGCGTGCCGGTGCGGGCCGCGTGCGTCGTCCGACGGACAGCGACCTTCACCTACGTAACCGCGCGCAGTCCAGGCTGCGCGTCTCGGCCGGGGTGGCGCTCAGCCGAGGCCGGACTGGTGGGCGAGGACGGCCAGTTGCGCGCGGTCGCGGGCGGCCAGTTTGACCATCACCCGGCTGACGTGGGTGCGTGCCGTCGCCGGGCTGATGACCAGGCGGGCGGCGATCTCGTCGTTGGACAGGCCGCGACCCACCAGGCCCATCACCTCGCGTTCGCGTTCGGTGAGACTGCGCAGGTCAGGGGCATCGAGGGTCGGCCGGCGGGCGAACGTGTCGATCACCAGGCGGGTCACCGACGGGGACAGCAGCGACTCGCCCGCCGCGACCACCCGAACCGCGCGCAACAGATCGGCCGGCTCCGCGTCCTTGAGCAGGAAACCGGACGCCCCGGAGCGCAGCGCCTCGAAGACGTACTCGTCCACCTCGAACGTGGTGACGATGATGACCCTGGTCGCCGCCAACGCCGGCTCGGCGACGATCGCGCGCAGCGCGGCCAGGCCGTCGAGCACCGGCATCCGGATGTCGAGCAGCACCACATCCGGCCGGGTCGCGCGGACCACGTCGACCGCGGCCTGACCGTTCTCGGCCTCGCCGACCAGCGTCAGATCGTCCTCGGTCTCCAACAGAACCCGCAGCCCCAGGCGCACCAGTGGCTGATCGTCCGCGATCACGACCCGAATCACGACACTCCCCGCCGCCGCGGCGCCGCCTCCACCGGCCGCGCCCCCGGCTGCGGGGCCGCCAGCGACGGTGCGCCCGAGTGCGGCTGAGCGCGGGCCGGCAGGACGGCGTGCACCCGCCAGCCGTCGGCCACCGGTCCGGCGGACATCGTCCCACCCAGCTCCGCCGTGCGTTCCCGCAGGCCGGTGAGTCCGTGACCCACCGGCGCCATATCGTCGACGACCGGTGGGATCTGGTCGAGGACGTGGTCCACGACCTCGAGGGTGAGCCGCTGCTCGGTGAGGGTCACGACCACCTCGACCCGGGTCGTACCGCGTGCGGTGTGTCGCAGCACGTTCGTCAGCGACTCCTGGATGATCCGGAACGCCGCCAGGTCGACGTCCAGCGGCAGGTGTTCGAGCTGTTCCGGCACCCCGCCCAGGCGCAGGTCGACCGGTATCCCACACAGCCGCACCTCGTCCACCAGCGACGACAGCCGCCGCAACCCGGTCAACGGCGGAGCCGGCGCGTCCACCTCGGACGCACGGGGCTCGGACGCACGGGGCTCGGACGTGCCAGGGCCGCCTGGGCCGGCGGCAGCGGCAGGAGCGGCAGCAGGAGCAGAAGCAGGGGCAGCGGCGATGGCGGGGCTGAGGCCGGTGCTGGGGGAGAGAGGGCCGACTCGGCTGAGGGTGCCGGCACGGCTGAGGGTCAGGGTGGCACGCAGCTCCTCGAGGGCGTCGACGCTGGTCCGGCGGATCGCCTCGAGCGCCAACTGGGCCTGCTCGGGTCGGCGGTCGAGGACGTGCAGGGCGACGGCGGCGCGCAGCGAGATGACCGACAGGCTGTGCCCGACCACGTCATGGACCTCCCGCGCCAGCCGCAGCCGCTCCTGTTCGATCCGGCGCAGCGTGGCCTCCTCCTTGGCCCGGGCCGCGGCCCCACGACCGCCGCGCAGCAGAATCCCGATCAGAGTCGGGACACCGCAGACCAGGATCACCACCAGGACGCGGACGGACCATCCCCACCCGGACGCCGGCTCCTGGCGGACGGCGGCCACCGTCGTCCCGGCGAGCACCAGCACGGCGGCACCGCCCGCGGCCCACCAGGCCGTCCGGTGATCACGATGCAGACCCAGCGACAGCAGCGCCACCACCAGCGGCGCGAACGACGGCCCATGCGGATACCCGGCGCCGAGATAGACCCCGAGCACCGGAGCGGCCACCGCCACCATCATCAACGGCGACCGTTCACGCAGCAGCACCGTGCCCGTCAGCAACCCGAGCAGCACGAAGGCCGCGGTGTCCAGCTGACGCCCACTCTCGACGTCGTGCGACGCGCCCGCCGAACCGCCGATCACCACCGCCGCCGCGACGACCAGCCGGAGGACCTCCGCCGCCCACCGCGCCGTACGCCTCGCCGCGTCCGCCATCCCGCGACGGTAACGGCTCGCGGACGGGCAGGTCATCCGTCTGCGGACGTACCTCGCCTACGGCACGTCGCGTACAGCGCTAGGCTCCTGCGCGAGCAGGGTAGTCAGTGGCAGGGTAGTCAGTGGCCGGGTACGCGTGTGTTGTGCTCGGTGGTCGAAGCGGAGGGCCGCATGCTGGTGTCGGGAACGCCGCCGGCGCTGCTGTCCCTGTGGTATCTGGCGGCGTGCCTCGCCGGGCGGGGGGACCGGCTGGAGTACCGCCATCCGCTGGTCGCGGTGCGCAACGGGAACAACCTGGTCACCGGTGGTCTGGACGTCGTGCGTGGGGAGCCCGCGGCCTCCGCGGTCATCCGAGGCGAAGGCTGGTGGTCCCGGGCGGTCCTGGGGACGGCGGCGGCCGCACTGCCACCCATCGACGGCGCCGCGCTGACCGGTCTGTGGGCCGGCTTCCAGGGCAAGGCCGGAACGATCGCCCTGCTGCCGCAGCCGGCCCGCTTCGCCCGGATCGGAGCGGCCGCGGAGCTTGCCGGCATCACCCCGACCCTCGCCGGGCGGCTGCTGGCCTGGTCGGACGCGGTCGTCGAGCATTTCCGCAACCAGCCGGTGATGGAATGATCATCACGATCGAGGGTGTCGACGGCGCCGGCAAGAACACCCTGACCGAACGTCTCGTCGCCCGCCTCACCGCCGCCGGCCGCCGTGTCGCCACCCTGGCCTACCCCCGGTACGACGCCGAACCCCTCGGCCCGGCCATCCGCACCATGCTCGCCGGTGGGGGTGGGCTCGCGGCCGTGTCGGCCTCGCCGCGGGCGACGGCGCTGATGTTCGCGCTGGACCGTGCCGCGTCCCGGCCCGAACTGGACGCGCTGCTGGCCGCGTCCGACGTCGTGCTGCTCGACCGTTACGTCGCGTCGAACGCCGCCTACGGTGCGGCCCGGCTGCCCACGGCCGAACGGGCCGACTTCCCCGCCTGGATCGCCGATCTCGAGTTCGGCTCCCTCGGCCTGCCGATTCCCGACCTTCAGGTTCTCCTGCGAGTCTCGACAACCCAGGCCCGCGCGGACGCCACCGCCCGCGCCGCCGCCGACCCGGCTCGGCTACGGGACACGTTCGAGTCCGACGACGGCCTCCAGGCCCGCTGCGCCCACCTCTACGAGGAGCTCGCCGCCGCGAACTGGGCCTCGCCCTGGCTGGTCGTCGGCCGCGAGTCCGGCGTCGACGCCATCCTCCGCGAGCTGCGGATCACCGCGTCGTAGGCCGTTCTCCGCGGCTTCAGCAGGTGAACAGGCAGGTGGGGATGGTGACGACGGGGAGGTTGAGCTCGCCGGGCCGGCTTCCGGACGGACGGCGGGGCGCCGGTGTCGAGCCCGGGTTCACCCGGTCACGGGGGGTGGGCTGGGCGCCCGTGTCGCCGGCGGTCGGGTCGGCATCGGTGTCGTACCGGGCGGCGCTGGCGGCGGCCGGGTCCGCGTCGGGGGAGCCCGCGGCCGCGTCGACGGAGGCCGATGAGGCGATCTTGGTGGCGACCGGCGGTGCGGGTGTCGCACCGCGACCGGTGCCGGTGCCGCCGTCGGTCGGGACGCGAGGGGCGGGGGTGCCGGACGGTCCGATGTCAGTCGTGGCCGCGCCGCCGGACCTGCCGTCCGCGCTGGTGTTACCGGCCTCGCGGGACGGGGAGGAACCCGGCGACTTGATCATCAGGGCGACGATCACCGCCGCGACGGCCAGGACGGCGAGGGCCACCTGCGGGAGGGGAATCCGATAGCCAGGTCGATGCAGACCCACGAGCACTCCGTCCGTCCAGTCACCTGGTCCGTCAGCAGTTGATCAGGCAGTTTGGCAGGGCGATCGCGACGGCGGGCAGGCGCACGTCCACCTCGACGTCCGCCAGACGCTGCGGTGGCGAGGGCGTGGCGGGCCGCGGCGGCCCGAGCGGGGCCGGGGCCGCCGTCCGCGGATTCTGGGCGACCGCGCTGACCACACCGGCCACGACCTCGCCCAGGTCAGGCGCTCCGTCACTGGCAGTGCCAGCAGTATCGCCCACGCCGGTCCCGCCCACGCCGGTCCCGCCCGCGCCGGTCTCGCCCGCACCAGCGTCGCTCACACCCGTGCCGCCAGGGCCAGCGCCGGACACGCCCGATCCACCCCGATCGGGTGGGGCCACAGGTGCCTGCTGGCGGACGGACGGGAGCCGCTCGTCGGCGGCGGATACCCGCTGGGCGACCTTGCCCGGCCCCACCGGCGACGGCCCGGAGACCACGGCCGCGGCCGGAGCCGGAACCCCGTCGACCTTCCCGCCCGACGGGCCGGGAGCCGCCGGCGAGGCGGAGGCACCGCCCGGATCGATCAGCGACGAGGACGTGCCGACGCCGCTGGCGCCCTCGGCAGGGTTGCCCGCGTTGGGGGTGTTGAGCAGGACAGCGACCGCCACGGCGGCGACGGCCACCAGGCCGAGTCCGAGCTGCGGGAGAGTGATCCGGTGGCTGCCTCGGGGCAGGCTCACGGCGGCTCCGTCCGTCCAGTTCCGTCCGGTGCGTACAGATGCGTACGAGTGCGTTCAGGTCTGTCCGTTGATGTCAACGGCCCGGACCCTAGCACGTACACGATCCATCCGGACAGACTGGACGACTCGCCCAATCCTCCCCAAGGAGCGTCAGGCGCTGGCCATGGCCTCCGTGCGGCGGGCGTCGGCGCGGGCCCGGCGGGCCTCGGCCTCGGCGAACTTCTCCGTCTGACGGCTGGCGGCGTCGTCCAGTGCCGCGACGAAGGCGACGATCTCGTCGCGGGCCTGCTCGCCGGCGGCGTCCAGACCTTCGAGTTCGGCCAGTCGCCACTGCCGCAGGACCGGGGCGACCACGTCGTCATGGTGAATGCGCAGGTTGTAGATGCCGGCCTGGGCGATCTGGATCGCCTTGCGCCGGAAGTCGCGAATCCCGACACCGGGCATCTCGAAGCCCATGAGCTCGTCGCGGATGGCCGCGAGCGTCGCCGACGGTGAGATCTCCAGCGCGGCGGCGACCAGGTTCCGGTAGAAGATCATGTGCAGGTTCTCGTCGGCGGCGACGCGGGTGAGCAGCCGCTCGGCGATCGGCTCGGCACACACCCGGCCGGTGTTGCGATGGCTGACCCGGGTGGCGAGCTCCTGGAACGACACGTAGGCCAGCGTGCGCAGCGGGCCGAGGTTCGGCCGGTCGTAGCCGTTGCACATCTGGAACATCCGGTCGCGCTCGACGACCTGCGGGTCCGAACCGCGGGTGACCATCAGATAGTCACGCATCGCGATGCTGTGCCGACCCTCCTCGGCCGTCCATCGGTTGGCCCAGGTGCCCCACGCGCTGTCCTGGCCGAAGCCGGACACGATGAGACGGTGGTAGCTGGGCAGGTTGTCCTCGGTGAGCAGGTTGAGTTCGAAGGAGATCCGGGCCACCGTCGGCAACACCGATTGCCCGGGCTCCCAGGGCAGCTCGTCGAAGTCTCGCGCAAGGCCCCAGGGGACGTACTCATGGGGCATCCACTCCACGGCGATGCCGAGGTGTCGCCGAAGGTTCTCCTCGGCGACCGGCTCCAACTCGCGGAGCAGATCCAGGTCCGTAAGGGATCTCATTAGGAAACAGTTCCAGATTCGAGGCGGGTCAACCATGGCCGCCGGGAGTGGAAACCCGACTGGCGGACTGTACCCCCGGATCAAGTCGGCCACCGTACGCAACGCGCCTGGCCCCCGCCGGACCCCTTCCCGTCCCGCACTGTCCCGTTCCGCCACGTCCGTGGCACTGTCGGCACAGTCGGTGCGGTCGGTGCGGTCGGTGCTTCACATGAAACTCTCACGCTGTTCCGATGAACTGGATGGCGCGCGCAGGTCGGTGTGGACGCACCGCCCGTTAGCGGCGCGCCTACCTCGAGGGAGCCGGCATGACGCCTGCACCGGCCAACGACCGTCCCACCGGCGGTGAGCGGGCGCCGCGGGTTCTCGTCGTCGATGACGAGCCGAACATCGTGGACCTGCTGCGGATGGCGCTGCGCTTCCACGGTTTCGACGTCGTGACCGCCTCCACCGGACACGGCGCCCTGCGTCTGGCCGCCGAGGCCGAACCCGACCTCGTGATCCTCGACGTGATGCTGCCGGACGTGGACGGCTTCGAGGTCTGCCGTCAGTTGCGCGACTACGGGCAGAACGTCCCCGTCGTCTATCTCACCGCGCGGGACTCCCACCGGGACAAGATCGCCGGGCTGACCTATGGTGGGGACGACTACGTCACCAAGCCGTTCGCCGTGGACGAGCTGGTCGCCAGGGTCCGGGCCGTGTTGCGTCGCACCAGGCCCGCGCCGGCGGTGCTGCGCTTCGCCGACGTCGTGCTGGACCCCGACACACACCTGGTCACCCGCGCCGGCGTAGCGATCGAACTGTCGCCGACCGAGTTCTCGCTGTTGCGCTACTTCCTGACCAATCCCGGCCGGGTGCTGTCGCGTACCCAGATCCTGGACGCGGTGTGGAGCTACGACTACGTCGGGGAATCCACGGTGGTCGACCAGTACGTGAGCTACCTGCGTCGCAAACTCGGCCAGCACGGTGGCCCGCTCCTGCACACCCAGCGCGGCTTCGGCTACGCGCTGCGGCTGCCGCCGGGGACACCCGGATGACCCGATGGGTGATCCGATGACCCTGCGGCTTCGGCTGATGGCGGGTCTGGTGGCGTTGTGCGCGCTCGGGCTCGCTGTCGCGGGGACGGCCAGCGCCTTCGCGTTGCGCGCCTACCTGCTCGCGCGGGTGGACGACCAGCTCGTCCGGGTCGAGCAGCTCGGCGGCGCCACCCCGGCGATCATGACGAACCGGCTGCGGTTGCTGGAACGTTCCGGGGTCGACCAGGTCGACGGCCCCAGCGACTACCTGCTGGAGATCCGCCGACCCAACGGCATGGTGCGCCGGATCACCGGAGCCGCCAGCCCCACCCCGCCGTCCACCCTGCTGCTGGACGCGGCCGCCCGCGCGGGTCGGCTCACCAGCGTCGCCCCGCGCACCACCTCGGACGTGTCGCATCCGTTCACGGTCACCGCGGACGGTGCCCGTTACCGTGCCGTCGACCGCGTCTACGCCGAAGGCAGCCGGGTGCTGGTCGCCCTGCCGTTGCGACCGGTCGCCGACACGGTCCGCCGGCTGGTCCGCATCGAGCTGGCCGTCGGGGCCGCGGTACTGCTCGTCCTGGCCGGGCTCGCCTGGATGCTGCTGACCCGGGGCCTGCGTCCCCTGCGCCAGATGATCGGCACGGCCGCCGCGATCGCCGACGGTGACCTGGACCGACGGGTTCCCGCCGACGACTCCCGTTCGGAGACCGGTCAGCTCGCCGCCGCCCTCAACACGATGCTCGCCCAGATCCAGGCCGCCTTCGCCGCCCGCGTCGCCTCCCAGGAACAGGAACGCCGCTTCGCCGCCGACGCCGCCCACGAACTGCGCACCCCCCTGACCTCCATCCGCGGCTACGCCGACCTGCTGCGCGCCGGGATGGTCCCGGCGCAGGACACCGACGCCGCCCTGCGCCGCATCCAGGCCGAAGCGACCCGGATGGCCACCCTTGTCGACGACCTTCTCTACCTGGCCTACCTCGACCTGGCCCATCACGACCCGGCCCATCACGACCCGGCCCACCTCGACCCGGCCCATCACGACCCCGGCGGACGTCCGGATCCCGCCGGGCTGGACGGTCAGCGGCCGCTGCCGATGGCCGAGTTCGACCTGGCCGCGGTCGTCCGCGACGCCGTCGCCGACCTGCGTGCCGCCGCCCCCAACCGGCCTGTCCACGCCGAGCTCCCGCCGGACTGCCTCGTCCACGGCGACACCGACGCCCTGCGCCAGCTCGTCGGCAACCTGCTCACCAACGCCCGCATCCACACCCCACCCGACACTCCCGTCACCATCCACCTGCACCCCGCCCAGCCGGATCCCGCCCACCCGCACCCCGTCGCCCTGCCCCACCCGTCCCCGCGGCCTGGCACACCCGCGCTCGCGCCGCGCGACGGTTCCGCGGAACACCCGCGCGGCCGCGCGGACGCACGGGACGGTTCCGCGGAACACCAGATCGGTTCCGCGGAACACCGTGTCGTGCTGCTCGAGGTCGTCGACCAGGGCCCGGGGATGCCGGCGGACGTCGTCGAGCACGTCTTCGACCGCTTCTACCGAGCCGCGGACAGCCGGGCGGGCGGCCGCGGCGGAAGCGGCCTGGGCCTGTCCATCGTCGCCGCGATCGCGCAGGCCCACGGCGGCCGCATCGAGGCCACCAGCTCTCCCGGGGTCGGCACGACCTTCCGCCTGACACTGCCGAGGTGATGCCGGCTCGTCCGGCGGTGGCTGTGGTGCCGTTTGTCCGGACGGATCGTGGGTCGGTGGGTCAGAGGGTCAGAGGGTCAGAGGGTCAGCCGACGGAGCGAGAGGTGCCGAACATGGTGTCGAGGGTGACGGGCTCGAGGCGGCGTTCGGCGATCAGCTTCTCCACCTGCGAGAACAGACCGAGGATGGTGGCGTGGTTGGCATGGCCGAGCATGACCGTGCCGGGCTGCAGATAGCGGGAGGCCAGGGACATCAGCTGCTCGGGGGTGATCAGGGTGGAGTCGCCGAAGCTGCCGTTCCACAGCAGAATCCTGGTGTAGCCGAGTTCACCGACAAGGCCGTCCACATGCGCGTTGTGGGCGCCGTAGGGCGGGCGAAACCAGGGGCGGCCGGTAATGCCGAAGGTGGTCTGAATCCACTGTTCGTTGCGTTCCACGTCGGCCCGGATGTCGGCGTCCGTCCGGGGGCTTTGCAGGCTTCGGTGTGACCAGGTGTGGTTGACGATCTGTATCTGCTCTGATTCGACCAGCGGCCGCAGCACATCGGCATGTGGGCTCCAGACAGCGCTGTACGCCCCGTTGGGAGAGAAGGTGAGCGGGATCCTCGACCGCTGGGCGAACTCGACGTAGCCGGCGACGGTCTGCGTGTCATAACCGTCGTCGATGGTCAGGGCGATGCGTCGGGTCGGCCCGGGAGCCTGGAAGACCGTCGTCGGCGGGCCCGGACGCGCCGGCGGGATCGGGGGCAGCCCCCGCGATGAGGGTGTGGGGACGGGTGTGACCGGCGCGTCCGGGGAGGTCAGCGGTAGCGGGGAGTGGACGCCGGCTGGCGAGGCGGGGTTGTCGGACAGTGACCGGGCACCGCCACTGTGCCCAGGGGGATCACCGGTCGGCAGGGCTGCCGTCGCGCTGGTGGCCGCGTGGCCGCTCGCGCACCCGATGAGCGCCTGGGCGGCACCGATGCTCAACATCGACAGCAGCAGTCGACGATCCATCGCCGGATGAGCGGACATTCCCGAAACAATACGATCCGTGGCGTTCCGATAATCCCATCGGAAGCCGGACAGCGAAAAAAATAATGTCCGGATAGCACTTTCGAGACAACCAGCCGTCGACGACGGCCGCCAATCAGGTCGGCCGCGGGGGATGTCCTGTCGTGGTCGGGGTGGGAATCGCGCCGGTGAACAGCGCGGGTGCGAGGGCGTCCCGAAGCTCCGCGGTGGCCTCGAGAATCCTCTGGTGTGCGGCGATCTTCGCGTCGAAGGCGTCCAGCGCCGACGCGACGTCCTGTTGCACAGATGTGGGGGGCAGGACGAGGGGAAGCGTCTGCAGCCTGGTCGCACTCATGACGGGCACGGCCACACCGCCGACCTCGTCGGCCATCCAGTGCTGCACCCGCGCCAGCCGAAGGTAGTGATTCAGATACCTGGCATCCACGGAGGGCCCCTCGTCCGGCCAGCCGGGTGGGTGGGGCCGCAGCAGGATGCACGCACCCCCGAGGTAGTAGCCGCAGCGCGTGGCGTCCACCAGCGCGTGGCGACGCGACTCGCCAATGCGGGTGAGCACGATGTCGTCGGTCCGCAGACGGTGGTTGCAGATGCTCTTCGCTCGCTCGGGGCTGAGTGCGATGCGTCCGTGGTCACGGAGCTGGCCGTCCTGAATACAGGTCGGAGTGATCATCCAGAGGCCGGTGTCGGCCGAGCCCGCGGTACCGAAGGCGGCTCTGGACGGCCCGGCCTGCACCTGGCAGACCGCGCCGAGGCTCGTTGCCTGCCAGGTGTCCGGGATGGTTCCGATCAGGCTGTCCACCGGGCGACCTCCGTCATGATGCGGTTCACCGCGTGGTCGGCGGCCAGCGCCTGTTCGTGGCGGTGTTCGAGTTCGGCGGTCAGTGTCCGCAGGTCAGCGCGCGTCCGGGCGAGGTCGACGGGAGCCGGCGGCAGGTGGACGTAGGAACCGGGCGTGAGTCTGATACCGGGCCGCCGGACAACGCGTTCCCGCCGGACGGCCGCCGCGAAGTCCCGGTCGTCCGTGGCATGAAGCGAACCGGAGGTGCGCCAGCGATGGTAGGTGCTGGCCACCCGGTCGGCGTCGTCCTCGGTGAGGTAACGCTCGGCAGTTCCGATCTTGGTGCCGATGGAACGTCCGTCGATGAACAACATGTCGTCGCGTGGGGTCTCACTGCCCGGTGAGCGCAGTATCCACATACCGATCTCGGGGCTGGCAGCACCACGGAACAGGTCACCGGGCAGCGCCACGACGCACTCGAGCACACCCGCGTGGACGAGTCGTCCGCGAACGTGTTCCTCCTCGCTGCCTCTGCTGCTGGTGGCCGCGCTGCTCGGCATGATGACCGCGGCCCGGCCGCCCGCGCGCAGGGCCGACACCGCGGACTGCAACCAGGCGAAGTTCGCGTTGTGCGCGGGCGGTGCTCCGTACGGGAACCGCGGGTGGTCGGTGGTCTCACCGCTGGCCCAGACGGGCTCGTTGAAGGGGGGGTTCGTGACGACGACGTCGTAGCGGTCCGGCAGATCAAGCTGATCGCGCAGCGCGCGCATCTGTGGGCCGAGATCCGCGACCAGCCCGTGGACGGCCGCATGGAGATGGGTCACCTGCCACGACCGCCGACTGCGGGCGAAACCGTGAAGCATCGGCAGGCCGCCGCGGAGCCGGGCGTGCCGGGCGGCGGCGACCAGCAGCTCGCCGGCACCGCAGCACGGGTCGTGAATCCGCTCGCCCGGACGTGGATCGAGGATCTTCATCGCGATGCTCGCCACCGCAGGCGGTGTGAAGAACTCCTCGGGAGTAAGCCGGTCGAGGCCGGAGAGCCGATCGAGGAGAAAATCGGCCACCGCAGTCGCATCGGGCGCTTGGACGGCACCGGTGGTGGCCGCGGTGACCTGATGCAGGATTCTCAGGAGCTTCTTCAGCGTGGCCGCGAGATCTGGATCATTGTCGAGTAGCACCATCGCCGGCCCGTACATCCCGGCGCGGCCGGGGTTCTCCCGGCTTCTCGCCGCCAGGACCTTGCTGAGGTCGCGGGTGCTCGCTGGTGGCTCCAGCAGCGTGCGCCAGGTCGCGGGCGAGAAGCGCCGCACGGCCAGCAGAACCAGAATGATGTCGAGATATCTGACCGTACCGGACGTTCCCCACAGAAACTCGAGTGACTGCCAGAAATCCTTTTGCCACGTGTTCTCGGTGGAGTGCGCCGGTGGGTCGGTGGGTGCCGGGGCCATACCCAGATTTCGGCGGAAGCGCTGGCCGAAGGTGACACCGGGATCCTCGTACGGGCCGCGTCTGTTACGTGGGATCTTTCGCTGGTCAAGCCAGGTGGCGACGGCCTCAACCGGATAGAGTTCCGTTTCACCCTGGATGCTGGGCCGCGGGAATGTCGCGTCGTGCCGTCGGGCCCAGTTGCTCACCGCCTGGGGTTCCACATCGGCCGCTTTGGCCACTTCATGTCGAGTGATGAAGGGCTGGAGCGAGCTCATCGCTGGCCACCGCCGCGGTGCGCCCGCATCAGCCGGGTCAGCCGATTCGTGCGCGCGTCACTACCCAGCACCCAGGCCAGGAAGACAAGGAAGACCGAGATGACTGCCAGGAACAGCAGGACGTTCCCGGTGAGGCCGATCGCCGCCAACATGGTCCCTCTCCGATGCTTGTAGCTGACCACGTCGGCCGCCACCCTGGGCCTGTTCGTTCTGACCGACACACCACGATGGTGGCAGCGAAGCCCACCGTATCCCACCCAGCAGCGTTGGTACGCTAAATCTGTTTCCCTAGGGAGATGGCGACCCCCGCCGGCGGTGGCGCTCCGTAGTCGATTGGAAGCTTTCTGGTGAGTTTCCTCGCATCTTGGCCGCAGCCTGGCTACTTTTCGACAAGGAAGGTTGTCGCCAGATGGCCCCCAAGCCGCGTACCCGCTCGTCCGACAAGAAAAGTTGTCGACCGGGGTTGCCTCGACTGGCGACAACGATCGTTGCGCAACGGTTGTTGTCGTAACAGTTAGGCTTGCTGCTGTGACGGGCATCGAGCAGTGGACATGGCCGCCGGATCCCGGGGCGAGTGCTCAGGCGGTGGCTCTGGCCCACCTGGCCGAACTGACCCGCCAGCAGGAACGGCTGGCGGGTCAGCGGGATCAGGCTGTTTCCGACGCGGTGGCGATCGGAGTGGGCTGGGGGCTTGTCGGCCGCGCGACCGGCCTTACCCGGCAGGGGGCGCGGCAGCGGTGGCACGGCCGGCTGCCGGAGCCGCGGGAAGTCGCTCACGACTCTGCCGTTCCCGCGGAGAACCATGATGTTCCAGCCGACGTCGAGGTGGCCGGTTCGCACATTCTGCTGGAAACACCAGTACCGCGGCTCGCGGCCTATCTCTTCGCGCTGCAGGCCGGTTGGGATGATCCCCCGGACGATCCATGGGGTGAGGACATTCCGTTGGCGGGCACGTGAAAGCCGCCGGTGCGCGCCGCATCCACCTGAACCGCGGGGCACGCGGGAAGGCCCGCCGCGTTTCGCGGGGGGCCGATCGGCAGAAGCAGGCTGTCCATCGCGGTGCGCATCGGGCTGGACGACCCAGAAAACGTAGCGTGCAAGCCCCGTCCTTCAGGGTGGGGTTAGCGTATCGGGGCTGGTCGCCGCTGCCCTTCGATGTACTCGTGCAGCAGTGCGAGCGGCGCTCCGCCAGCGGATACCGCGAAGTACGACGGGGACCAGAAATGTCCGCGCGTCGAGGCCCGGTTCACCCGGCCGGTGAACTCGGCACGCAGCATCCGCGCGGACACGCCCTTCAGGGAGTTCACGAGCACGGAGACGGCGATCTTGGCCGGATACTCGACCAGCAGGTGCACGTGGTCGTCTTCGCCGTTGAACTCGACCAGGCGGGCGCCGAAGTTGTCGCACACGGCGCGCATGGTCCGCTCGCAGGCGTCGAGCATCGCGTCGTCGAACACGCCACGCCGGTATTTCGTCACGAAGACCAAGTGAACGTGGAGCGCGGAAACGACGTGTCTGCCACGGCGGTAGTCGTCGGATATGTCCATAGGCCAAGTATGATGGGTGGCGTGCCGCTGGTCCGTTACCGCTATCGTGCCTACCCGTTTCCGGGTCAGGCGCGGGCGTTGGCGCGGGCGTTCGGCTGTGCCCGGGTTGTCTTCAACGACTGCATCCGGCTCCGCGATGAGACGCACGCGGCCGGCGAGGAGCTGTCGGACACCGACGTGCAACGTCGTGTCCTCACGCTGGCACCGGCGACCTCGGGCGACGTCGGGGTTGATCTCGGTCTGGATCGGCTGGCGACGCTGTCGACGGGCGAGGTGGTGGCCAACCCGCGTCACCTGCGGTCGAAGCAGCGTCACCTTTCCCGCGCCCAGCGGGCACTGGCCCGCAAGCGGAAGGGCTCCGCGAACCGTCGCAAGGCGGTTCGCCGGGTCGCGGTGCTGCACCGCAAGGTCCGGGAAGCCCGCCGCGACCAGCACCACACGCTTGCCGCTTGACTCGTCCGCGACAACCAAGCGGTCTATGTCGAGGATCTGGCGGTATCCGGGCTGGCCCAGACGACACTGGCCCGGTCGGTGTACGACGCCGGATGGGCGACGCTGGTCGCCCTGATCGGCGAGAAGGCCGCCAGGCATCGCCGGACTGTCGTCAGGGTCGACCGTTTCTTCCCGTCGTCGCAGGTGTGTTCGGTCTGCGGGGTGAAAGACGGTCCGAAACCGCTGGCGGTCCGGGCGTGGACCTGCGCGGCCTGCGACACCACCCATGATCGTGATCTGAATGCGGCCCGGAACATCCTGTTCGAGGGCCGTCGGATCGTCGCCGCCGGGCGGGCGGAGACGGAAAACGCCTGTGGAGCCGACGTAAGACCGGGACCCGTCCCGGCGGTTGGCGTCGAAGCAGGAACCCAGCGAGGTGCCGCGTGAACCCGCGCGACACGGCAGGAATCCCCGTCCTTCAGAGCGGGGAGGACGTCAATCTCGGGCTGGTATGTCAGCCCATGGTGCGGTGGCCGTCGATGGCCTCGCGCAGGATGTCGGCGTGGCCGCTGTGCTGGGCGGTCTCGCCGATGAGGTGCAGCAGCACCGTGCGGGCCGACCACTGGGTGCCCGGCTGGAACCAGGGTCGCGGGGGCAGCGGGTGGGCCTGGTCGAGGCTCGCGATCTCGTTGGTGATGATCTGCTCCGTGCGCTGGGCGATCCGCGCGTACAGGTCGAGAACACCGGCCAGGGTCTCCCCGGGTAGCAGTCGGAACGCGTCCTCGTGGGCGATCGGGTTGTCGTCGAAGGCGGTCGGGCCCTCAAGGACGAACCGCAGCCACTCCTGCTCCGTCAGTGCCACGTGCTTGATCAGGCCGGCCAGGTTGAGCGCGCTCACCGTGGACCGGCTGGTCGCCTGTGTGTCGTCGAGTCCGTCGACGGTGTAACGCAGAAAGAACCGTCGCCCCGCCAACTGCGCCAGCAGCTCCGCCCGGGCGTCGGCCTCGTCCGCGGACAGGGTGGGGTGGGCTGGGGTGATCGTGGCCTCGCTCATGGGGTCGCCTCCGTGGTCGGCTGGTGTCGATGTGCGTGCCGAGGCCGGTCGCCTCGGTGCGTCATCACCGACCCTAGAGGCCATTGAGGTCAGATCCTGGCCGCAATATGCGGGGGTGGGGAGCCCGTCCGAGCTGATTCCTCGGCGGTCTGGGATCGCCCGGTCTGGGATCGTGCGGTCTGGGAACGCCCGGTCTCGGATCGTGCGGTTCGGGATCGCGCCGCTCGGGCGGGGGAGGGCCGGGTGGGGGAGTCGCAGGGCTGGGGGCGCGCGGGCAGGCGGTAGACGCGGCGGGCGTTGCCGGCACTGATCAGCTGGGTGATCCGGGTGGCGTCGTCGGGCGTCCAGGCGTCGTCGGCGACGCCGGCGTCGAGGAAGCTGGCCAGGCCCCGGCGGAACAGGGTCGTGCCGAGCAGGAACAGTTCGGCCAGCGCGTAGGCGTCGGTGGAGAACAGCAGCTTGGCGAACGGTGCCAGTTCCAGTGCCTGGGCGAGCAGGGCGGCCGAGCCACGTCCGGTGTTGTGGATGGCGAGGCCGAGATCAAGGTGCACGTTCGGGAAGACCTGGGCGAGATAGGCGGCCTCGCGGTGGTACGGGTAGCAGTGCAGCAGCAGGACGCTCACCTCGCTCGGGGCGATGGCGCGCAGCAGGCCGGTGAGCAGCAGGGGATTGCCGCGGGTGAGGTCGAGGTCGTTGTCGCCGTAGCCGACGTGGATCTGCACGGGCAGCCCGGCGTCCACCCCGCACCAGATCAGGAACGCGTGCAGGACGGGATCATGCAGCCGGATCGGCGCACCCCCACGTATCTCGTTGATCCAGGTCCGGGTGGCGGCGGCGATCTCGCGCTCGGTGGGCCGCACCGCCGGAAGCTCCAGCCCGGCCCGGTAGGCGGCGACGGACTTCACCGCGACGGTCGTCGATGACCGGTCGGCCAGCCGGGCACGGACCGTGTCCGCGAGATGTCCCACCCCGATCTGCCCGGTGAGCACGTCGACCGCGGCGAGCTCGGCGATCCGCTCCAGCCGCATGACATCCAGACCGCACGCCGGCAGCGCGCTGGTGGCGCTGGTGGAAGCGCCGGTGGGGGTGGCGGTGGGCGGGGTGGCGGCGGGTGGAGTGGCGGCGGCTGGAGTGGCGTAGGCGGCGAGCTGCGCGGAACTGGTCAGGGGTTCGGGCTGGAAGCCGGTGTCGACGCAGAAGGTGGTGATCCCGGCCGCGGTGAGCAGCCGACGGTGGACCTCCTCATGGCCGAGTTCGGCGCGCCGCTCGAGGTAGGTGTCGGGCTCGGCGTGCGGCGGCAGATCGAGGTGGGGCGCGCACCAGCGGCGCAGGGCGAACCCGAGCTGGCTGTCGAACAGGGTGGTGCCGGGCGGTCCGGGCGTGTCCGCCTCGGTGAGCATGCTTTCGAACTCCGGCCGGTCCAGGTCCCGTTGGACGAGCCCATGGCAGTGGTGATCGATGAGCTCTCCGTCCACGCGCAGCGCCATCCCTGGTGCATCCCCCCTGGACGGGCTGGTCATGCCTGGCTGGCACGTCCCCCCGGTCATTGCACACAGTGATATGCACCAGTGGACGACACCTGTGGATAACGTGTGGACAACTACGGTGCTCCTGGGGACAGTCGGATCTGAAATCCGTGATGTTGGCGTGTTTTCAGAGTTTCTTGACTCGCAGCTAACTGTGGAAAACGTTGGACGGGCCAAGGGTGGCGCGCGCTGATCTCGGGCCACGGCCGGCAGCTCGGCTACTTTTGGTTATCACTTCGCGCTGTGGTCGGCGTCTCGTCCGATGTTCTCGGGCACCAGCGCGCCGTCGGAAGCACGCTCCTTCGGTCCGGCGTCGCCGCAGCGGGGAAGGGTGGCCAGCAGGCATCCGCCGAGGAGGCGACGATGAACGAGCCCGGTCCGAAACCAGTGTCAACGGCACCCCCCGCCCATCCGACCCCACCCACGTCCCCCGCGGTGACCGTCGCGGTGCGGACGTCCCGGGAGCCGGACGGGGGCGAGGCGGCAGCGGCGGCAGCACCGGCGGCGTCGGCGCTGGCGGCGGTTCGGGGCGGCTGGGAGCGGGAGCGGATCGCCGCGGTGGCACGGCACGCGGCGACGAACCTGGCGGTGCGTGGGGTGGTCTGCGTGGCCTGCACCTTCGTCGACAACAGCGGCATCACGAGGGTGAAGGGCGTGCCGGTCGGACGGCTGGACGCGGCGGCGGTCTGGGGCGTGGGCATGTCGCCGGTGTTCGACGCCTTTCTTCCCGACGACGCGATCCTCGGCGACACGGCGGCCGGTAGCCCCGTCGGCGACCTGCGGCTGCATCCGGACCTTGACCGGCTGACCCTGCTGGCCGCCCAGCCGGGCTGGGCGTGGGCACCCGCGGACCGTCGCGACCAGGACGGCCAGCCCCATCCACAGGACGGCCGGGAACTCGTCCGCCGCCAGATGGCCCGGCTCGCCACCCGGGGGATCGAGGTGGCGCTCGCGTTCGAAGTCGAGTGGACGGTGGCCACCGCCGACGCCGACCCCGACGAGTTCGTACCGGCGGCGCGCGGACCCGCGTACGGGATGACCCGGGTCACCGAGCTCGCCGACTACCTGCGTGACGTCGTCGCGGCGCTCACCGACCAGGGGCTCGTCGTCGAGCAGATCCATCCCGAGTACGCCGCCGGTCAGTTCGAGGTCTCGGTCGCCCCCCAGGACCCGCTCGCCGCCGCGGACACCTGCGTGCTGGTCAAGGAGACGATCCGCGGGATCAGCACGCGCCACGGCCTGCGCGCCTCGTTCGCCCCCCAGTTGGTCGCCGGCGGTGTCGGCAACGGCGGCCACATCCACCTCAGTCTGTGGGCCAACGACAGCCCGTGGCGCGCCGACCCGGACGACCTCGACGACCTCGACGACCTCGGCAACCAGCGTGGCTCCCACGATGCGTCCGGCCCGCGTCGACACGGTGATCCCGGCGCCGTGGCGGGGGCCGCGGCGGGGGCGGGTGTCGGGTCGGCGCGGTGGGACGCGGTGTCGGTGGGTCTGGCCGAGGGCGGATGGGTGAACCTGATGGGGGCGGGTTCGGGTCCGGCCGGACTCACCGCGGCCGGGGAGGCGTTCGCCGCGGGCATCCTGGGGCGGCTGCCGGCGCTGATGGCGCTGGGAGCCCCGAGCGTCGCGTCCTACCTGCGGCTCGTGCCGTCACGGTGGGCGGGTGTGTACGCCTGCTGGGGACGGGAGAACCGGGAGGCGGCGCTGCGGATGGTCCCGGGCCCGGCCGCGGCCGGTGGGCGTTCGGCGAACCTCGAGGTGAAGTGCTTCGATCTGGCGGCGAACCCCTACCTGGTCGTCGCGGCGCTGCTCGCCGCCGGGCAGGACGGGCTGCTCGCCGGCGCCCGGCTGCCCGCCGCGGTGGATGTCGACCCCGCCCGGCTGGAGGCCGCCGAACGCGACCGCCGTGGCATCCGACGGCTGCCCACGACCCTTGGTGCGGCGCTGGCGGCCTTCGAGGCGGACGAGGTGCTGCGGGCCGCCTGCGGGCCGCGGCTGCACGACACGGTCGTCGCCCTCCGGCACGCGGAGATCCGCCGGTTCGCCGCCGCCGCGCCGGACGAGGTCGTCGCCGCGACCCGCTGGCGATACTGACCGCGTGCCGCCGGACGCCGCGTGGAAGCGGATCGAGTATAAACGCCGGGACGTCTTATGTGGCGAAGGCCACGTTGCTTTGGCGTGTGCGTGGGCTTTCCCTTCACAATGATGCGCACCCGTCCGAGGAGGCGCGTGTGCGCAAGGTCCTGGTAGCCAACCGCAGTGAGATCGCCGTCCGAGTTTTTCGTGCCGCCCAGGAACTGGGCCTGCGCACGGTTGCCGTCTACACCCCTGAGGACGTGTCCGCGCTTCATCGCACCAAGGCATCCGAGGCCTATGAGATCGGTGTTCCCGGGCATCCTGTGCGGGGTTATCTGGATATCGACGCGTTGCTGACGGTGGCCAAGCAGGCCGAAGCGGACGCGTTGCATCCGGGCTACGGCTTCCTGTCGGAGTCCGCGGTGCTGGCGGAGGCGTGTGCCGCGGCCGGGGTGACCTTCGTCGGCCCGCCGCCGTCGGTGCTGCGCCTGACCGGAGACAAGGTCGCGGCGCGGGACGCGGCGATGGCGGCCGGGCTGCCGGTCCTGCGCGCCTCGGCGCCGTTGCCCGACGGTGTGGGCGCGGAGCAGGCCGCGGCGGCGGTGGGTTTCCCGCTGTTCGTGAAGGCGTCCGCGGGCGGTGGGGGACGTGGACTGCGCCGGGTGGAGCGCCCGGCGGATCTCGCGGACGCGGTGGGTAGCGCGTCACGGGAGGCGGCGGCGGCGTTCGGGGACGGCACGGTGTTCCTGGAACAGGCGGTCGACCGCCCGCGGCACATCGAGGTGCAGGTGTTCGCCGACTCGTACGGGAACATCATTCACCTGTACGAACGGGACTGTTCGGTGCAGCGCCGGCATCAGAAGGTCGTCGAGATCGCGCCGGCGCCCGAACTGGACGAGGCCGTGCGCGCCAGCATCTGCGCGGACGCCGTGCGATTCGCCCGCCATGTCGGCTATGTCAATGCCGGTACCGTCGAATTCCTGCTGGGCGCCGATGGCTCCTACACCTTCATGGAGATGAATCCGCGGATCCAGGTGGAGCACACGGTCACCGAGGAGGTGACCGGCGTCGACCTGGTGGCCGCGCAGCTGCGCGTCGCCGACGGGGAGAGCCTCGACGATCTGAACCTCAGCCAGGACCGGATCACGCTGCGTGGCACCGCCATCCAGTGCCGGGTCACCACCGAGGACCCCTCCGACGGCTTCCGCCCCGACACCGGGACGATCAGCTTCTACCAGTCGCCCGGTGGTCCCGGTGTCCGCCTGGACGGGGCGACGTACGCGGGTGCGGAGGTCAGCCCGTACTTCGACTCGCTGCTGGTGAAACTGACGACCCGCGGCAGCACCCTGGAGAAGGCCGCCCGGCGGGCCCGGCGGGCCCTGGACGAGTTCCGCGTCCGCGGTGTCCGCACCAACATCGACTTCCTCGGTCGGGTGCTGGTCGACCCGGGTTTCCTCGCCGGCGGGGTCAGCACGTCGTTCATCGACGAACGTCCCGAACTGCTGGTCCCCGGCCGCGGCGCCGACCGCACCAGCCGGATGCTCGCCCGGCTCGCCGAAAGCACCGTCAACGGCCTGCCGCGGCCCGCCGGTGTCCTCGTCGACCCGCGCACGGCCCTGCCGGAGCTGCCCGAGGTCCCCGCCGAACCGCGCGGGTCACGTCAGCTGCTGGCGGAGCTTGGACCGGCCGGCTGGGCCGCGCGGCTGCGCGCCCAGGAGACGCTGGCCGTCACCGACACGACGTTGCGCGACGCGCACCAGTCGCTGCTGGCGACCCGGCTGCGCAGCTTCGACATTCTCGCGGCGGCGCCCGCGTTCGCCGCGCTCACCCCGAACCTGCTGAGCCTGGAGGCGTGGGGCGGGGCGACCTACGACGTGGCGCTGCGCTTCCTCGCCGAGGACCCGTGGGAGCGCCTCGCCGCGCTGCGCACGGTCGCGCCGAACCTGTGCGTCCAGATGCTGCTGCGCGGCCGCAACGCCGTCGGCTACACCCCCTACCCGGACGATGTGGTGCGGGCGTTCGTCGCGGAGGCCGCGGCCACCGGCGTCGACATCTTCCGGATCTTCGACGCGTTGAACGACATGGAACAGATGCGTCCGGCGATCGACGCGGTGCTCGCCACCGGCACGGCGATCGCCGAGGGCACCCTGTGCTACACCGGTGACCTGTCGAACCCCGCCGAGCGGATCTACACCCTGGACTACTACCTGCGGCTGGCCGAGCAGCTCGTCGACGCGGGCGTCCACGTCCTGGCGATCAAGGACATGGCCGGTCTGCTGCGTCCCACCGCCGCCAGCACCCTGGTCACCGCCCTGCGGGAACGCTTCGACCTGCCCGTCCACCTGCACACCCACGACACCGCCGGCGGCCAGCTCGCCACCCTGCTCGCCGCCGCCGCGGCCGGTGTCGACGCCGTCGACGCCGCCGCGGCGCCGATGTCCGGCGGCACCAGCCAGGTGAACATGTCGGCGCTGGTCGCCGCCACCGACCACACGCCCCGCTCCACCGGGATCGATCTGGGCGCCCTGTCGTCGATGGAGGCCTACTGGGAGGCGGTGCGGGACCTGTACGCACCGTTCGAGGCGGGCCTGCGCGCACCGACCGGCGCGGTCTACCGGCACGAGATCCCCGGCGGCCAGCTCACCAACCTGCGCCAGCAGGCCATCGCGCTCGGCCTCGGCGACCGGTGGCCCGCGGTCCAGGAGGCCTACGCGGTCGCGAACGACCTGCTCGGCAAGCCCATCAAGGTGACCCCGACCAGCAAGGTCGTCGGCGACCTCGCCCTGTTCCTCGTCGGCGGCGGCATCGACGTCGACCTGCTGCGCGAACACCCCGAACAGTTCGACCTGCCCGCCAGCGTCCTGGGCTACCTCGCCGGGGAACTCGGCACCCCCCCGGCCGGTTTCGCCGAACCGTTCCGCGAGCGTGCCCTCGCCGGACGACACCCGGAACCGCCCTCGGCCACCCTGGACGCCGCCGACTCCGCCGAACTCGACGCCGGTGGCGCCCGCCGCCGCGCGGCGCTGTCCCGGCTGCTGTTCCCCGGCCCGTGGAAGGACTACCTCGCCGCCGTCGAGGCCTACGGCGACACCTCCGTCATCCCCACCGAGGGCTATCTCTACGGCCTGCGTCCCGGCGCGCCGCTCGCCGTCACCCTGGAACCCGGTGTGGAGATCATCGTCGAGCTGGAGACCCTCTCCGAACCGGACGACGCCGCCCTGCGCACCCTGTACCTGCGGGTCAACGGCCAGCCCCGCCCGGTGCGGGTCCGCGACACCTCCATCACCGCCACGACCACCGCGGCCCGCCGGGTCGACCCCGCCGACCCGAAGCAGATCGGTGCCGGCCTGCCCGGCATCGTCACCTTCGTCGTCGGCGTCGGCGACACGGTGACCGCCGGCCAGAAACTCGCCGTCGTCGAGGCCATGAAGATGGAAGCCGCTGTCACCAGCCCCGTCGCCGGTACCATCGCCGAACTCGTGCGCACCAGCGGCGACTCCGTCGAGGTCGGTGACCTCCTGCTCATCCTGCGCCCCTGACTTCCCCGCGGCCTCTGACCAGACGTGAAACGCCGGGCCGGCCCGTCCCAGGACTCTGACTGGGGCGGGCCGGCCCGGCGTCGTACCGGGACCGGAAGGCGGGTGGGCGCGGCTCAGGAGGCCTGGCTGGTGGCGGGACGCCGCGGACGGAAGACCCAGGCGCGCATCAGCAGGAAGCGGATGACGGTGGACAGCAGGTTCGCCAGGACCAGGACGGTGACCTCCAGACCGCGTCCGGGATGACCGCTGCCGGCGTGCAGAAGAGCGAGCGAGCCGCTGGTCAGCCCCAGCCCGATACCGAAGACGACAAGGCCCTGGAGATGGTGGCGGCCGGCCTGCTCGGGGCCGGTGAGACCGAAGGTGAGCCGACGGTTCGCCGCGGTGTTCGCCACGGCGGTGATCAGCAGGGCGAGCAGGTTCGCGGCCTGGGCACCGGTGACCGTCCGCAGCAGGACGAACAGAAGCAGGTAGGCCAGGGTGCTGGCGACGCCGATCGCGGCGAAGCGGACCAGCTGCCTCGGCAGCCCCCGTGGCACTCCAGGAACCTGCACGCCGTCTCCCGTATCCCTCGAACTGTCAGTGTTTCCGCTGGTCAGAGCACTACCGGCGGCGGCGGTCAGGGGTCCGCGGCCGAACTCGCGGCGCAGGTCCGCGACGGGGAGCGCGCCGCTGCCGAGAGCACGCAGCAGGCGGGCGACGCCCTTGAGGTCGGCCATGGCGGTGGCGACCACGTCGACCCGGCTGTCGGGATCGTCCACCCAGTCGACCGGCACCTCGTGGATGCGCATGCCGGCCCGTTCCGCGAGCACGAGCAGTTCGGTGTCGAAGAACCAGCCGGTGTCCTCGACCAGCGGCAGCAGCGCGGACGCCGCGTCCGCGCGGATCGCCTTGAACCCGCACTGGGCGTCGGAGAAACGGGCCGCCAACGTCCCCCGCAGGATCATGTTGTAGCAGCGGGAGATCACCTCGCGGCGCGGCCCGCGCACCACGCGGGACGTGCGGGACAGCCGGGTGCCGATCGCCAGGTCGGAGTGCCCGGTGATCAGCGGGGCGACCAGCGGCAACAGGGCGGCCAGGTCGGTGGACAGGTCGACGTCCATGTAGGCGAGCACCGGCGCGGACGACTCGCTCCACGCCGCCCGCAGCGCCCGGCCGCGTCCCTTGGCGTCCAGGTGGAAGGCCCGGACCCCGGGCAGCTCCTCCTGGAGGGCCAGCGCGATGCCCAGGGTGTTGTCGGTGCTGGCGTTGTCCGCCACCGTGATCTGGAAGGGGTAGGGAAAACCGTCCCGCAGATGTGCGTGCAGCCGGCGCACGCACGGCGCGAGGTCGTCCTCCTCGTTGTAGACGGGGATGACGACGTCCAGGACGGCGACGGGACGCTGGTCGTCCACCGTCCGCTCGTCCTGCGGTGTTGCTGTCGTGGCCTGTGCCCACCCGCCGCCAACGCGCTGCACGGGGGCGGTGGAGGCAGTACCGGTCGCCAGGGATCGCATCGACGTCGTCATGACACTCACTCTCGGTCGGTGAGCTGTGGCACCCGTGTGCCGATCCTGTGCGGTGACTGTGAACAGCGACGGCCTCGCCCGGATGGGTGAGGCCGCCTGGCCTGCCACGTGGCCGTGGGGGCCCCCCCCCCCGGGCGGGGGGGGGGGGGCCCCCCCCCCCCCGGGGGGGGGGCCCCCGGGGGGGCGC
>NZ_JALKFW010000192.1:0-41800 GCF_023243055.1 Frankia sp. AgPm24
AGCGCCCTGACCTGCTCCAGCGCCTCCCGCTCATGCGGGAACTGCGACGGTGTGACCGTCTCCCACCGGCCCTCCCCACCCGGCCCCCCCCCCCCCCCCGCCGCGCGCCCCCCCCCCCCCCCCCCCCCCCCACGGCCCGCGACCTGCGACTGTCGCCGTGTTGGCCGCGCCGGTCGGACTATCGGAGCAACCGCCCGCCCGGTCACCGGGGCACGGGCGCGGCTCAGCTGGCGTACGGCACGACCGAGACGATCTCGACCTTGGCCGAGCGGCCGCTGGGCAGCGTGTAGCTCACCGTCTCGCCCGCCTTGCGTCCGGTGACGGCACCACCAAGGGGTGATGCGGGGGAGAAGACGTCGATCGCGGTGCTGTGATCCTCGCGTGACCCGATGAGGAACTTCTCGGTCTCCCGCTCGCCCGGGAACCTGACCTCGACGATGGTGCCCGGCCCGGCCTGGCCGCTGACCGCCGGCGCCTCGCCGACCTGGGCATCGCGCAGCAGATCGGCGAGCTGGCGGATCCGGGCCTCCTGCTTGCCCTGCTCCTCCTTCGCCGCGTGGTACCCACCGTTCTCGCGCAGGTCACCCTCCTCCCGGGCGGCCTCGATCTTGGCGGCGATCTCGGTGCGCCAGGGGCCGGTCAGGTAGTCGAGCTCGGAGCGGAGCCGGTCGTAGGCCTCCTGGGTGAGCCAAGTCTGCTGCGTCACGCGGGTCACGCTCCTCGGTGAACATCAAAAGGGTCATGGTAGCAACATCGATCAAGGAACTCAGGGTGAGCCCGCTGCCCGCCGCGGCTTGCCTGGGCCGGCGGCGGCCTCCGGACCAGCACGAACACCCGCCCGGGGAGCCCCGGAGCGGGCCGCTGATCACGAGTACCGCCACTGGCGGTACTGCCACTGGCGGCACGGCCACGGCCGCCGCCGCCAGAACCGCCGAGCCCGCCCGCGCCGAGGCCAGACCGACGCCACTGTCGGTGCGCCGGCCGGCGACGTGCCGCACCCGCCGCCGCGTGTGCGGACGGTGTATTGTGCCACGGCGTTGGGTGACTCTTCCAGATCAAACGTCGGACGGACCCTGGAGGTTTCCGCTCCGCCGACCACCCTGTCGAACGCCGTGGTGACCACTGATGCGCCCGCGGCGGTGTGATGCGCCCGCGGTGCTGTCGAGGTACGGGCACGGTACCTGCTGCCAGATCGCCGGATACCGCGGTTCGTCAAGCACAATGGTCGCATGGCTGCGGTCGACGAGCGGCATGGCCTGCGTCTCATGGCCATCCACGCACATCCCGATGACGAGTCCAGCAAGGGCGCGGCGACTATGGCGCGTTACGTGAGCGAGGGCGTTGACGTCCTGGTCGTCACCTGTACGGGGGGAGAGGAAGGCAGCATCCTCAATCCGGCGATGGACACGCCGGGAGTCGCCGAACGGATCGCCGAGATCCGTCGCGAGGAGATGGACAACGCCCGGCGCATCCTTGGCGTCCGGCAGGAATGGCTGGGCTTCCGGGACTCCGGTCTGCCCGAAGGTGACCCGCCGCCGCCCCTGCCGCCCGGGCGCTTCGCCACCATCGACCTGGTGGAGGCGTCCCGCCCGCTGGTCCGGCTGATCCGCACCTTTCGGCCGCAGGTCATCACGACCTACGACGAGGCCGGCGGCTACCCCCATCCCGATCACATCATGACCCACCGCATCAGCGTCGAGGCCTTCGAGGCGGCCGGTGATCCGGCGCGCTACCCCGAGGTCGGCACCGAGGCGGGCCTCGACGCCTGGCAGCCGTTGAAGCTCTACTACCACCTGTCCTTCCACAAGGAACGCATCCTCGCGCTGCACGAGACGATGCTCGCCCGAGGCCTGGAGTCCCCCTACGGCGAGCGCCTCTCGGAATGGGTCGACCGTGCCGAGGACGCCGGACGGCTGACCACCCGGGTGCCCTGCGCCGACTGGTTCGAGACCCGCGACCGGGCCCTGATCGCCCACGCCACCCAGATCGACCCGACCGGCTGGTGGTTCCGCATCCCGATGGGCATCCAGCGTGAGGCCTGGCCGACGGAGGACTACCAGCTGGCCCGTTCGCTGATCGAGGTCGGGCAGCTACCCGAGGACGACCTCTTCAACGGAATCTGACCGGTTCGGCGGCCCTGCCCGGGCCGCCGAACCGGTCAGGGCGCGCCAGCGGCGGCGTAAGGTCGGACGCGGATGCCCTGCTGTTGTTGGCGTGAAGTCGCGTGCTGTGAGGACGTGAGGCGTGAAACACATCTTCGCCGGTTCCGTGCTGGCCGCGCAGGAGCGCAACGCCGGCGGTCTCGGGCTGCTCGTCGTCGTGGTTCTGCTCGCGGTGTCCGTGGGTCTGTTCGTCATGTTGTCGCGCAGCCTGCGGCGGATGCGGGCGAACGTGGCCAGTGGTGCGTTCCGCGGTGTCGATTCGGAGCGGGCCGCCGATGACACCGTCGATCCCCGCCAGGCCCTGCGTCGACGCTCACCGATCATGCGGGGGCGGGCGCCCGTGATCGACGGTGAGGTCGTCACCAGTGGTGAGGGCCCGGCCGCGCTGCCCAGCCAGCCTGGTCCGCCCGCCGGGCACTGACATCCTGGCCCTCGGGGTTCCCGGCCCTCGGGTCTTCTCCGGCCGTCGGCGCCCCCTGGCCGTCAGCGTTTCTGATCATCAGCGTTCCTGGCCGTCCGGTGGCGCAGGCTGACAACACGTGGATCGCGAGGAGTCGCCCGGTGCGGAACAAGCTTGCGGAACAGACATCTCCGTACCTGCTGCAGCACGCCGACAACCCGGTCGACTGGTGGCCGTGGTGCCCGGAGGCCTTCGCCGAGGCGAAGGAGCGGGGCGTTCCCGTACTGCTGTCCATCGGCTACGCCGCGTGCCACTGGTGTCATGTCATGGCGCACGAGTCGTTCGAGGACGCGGACACCGCCGCCTACATGAACGACAACTTCGTCAACATCAAGGTCGACCGGGAGGAACGACCCGACGTCGACGCGGTCTACATGGACGTCACGGTCGCCCTCACCGGCCACGGCGGCTGGCCGATGACGGTGTTCCTCACCCCGACGGCCGAACCCTTCTTCGCCGGCACCTACTTTCCGCCCAAACCCCGACCGGGAATGGGTTCGTTTCGCCAGGTGATGGCGGCGGTCGCGGACGCCTGGCGGGTCCGGCGCGCGGAGCTGGAGGAATCGGGCGCCGACATCGCCCGCCGGATCGCCGAGGCGGCCGACGGCACGATCATCGCCGCCGCGGGCATACCCGACGCGTTCGCCGAGTCGCCAGGGGTGACCGCGCACCTGCTGGACAGCGCGGTGGCCGGGCTGTCGGCCCGGTTCGACGCACGCCACGGCGGGTTCGGCGGGGCGCCGAAGTTCCCGCCGGCCATGGTGGCCGAGATGCTGCTGCGCCATCATGCGCGCACCGGCGATCCGCGCAGCCTCGAGATGGTGTCGGTCACCTGCGAGCGGATGGCCCGGGGCGGCATCTACGACCAGCTGGCCGGTGGCTTCGCCCGCTACAGCGTCGACGCGACCTGGACCGTCCCGCATTTCGAGAAGATGCTCTACGACAACGCCCAGCTGCTGCGGGTCTACCTGCACCTGTGGCGGGCCACCGAATCCCCGCTCGCCCGGCGCGTGGTCACCGAGACCGCCACCTTCCTGCTCGCCGACCTGCTGACCGATCAGGGAGGCTTCGCCTCCGCGCTGGACGCCGACGCCGTACCCGCTGGTGATGCCGTACCCGCTGGTGATGAGGCCGCAGGGCATCCGGCTCTGGCGCAGGAAGGGGCCAGCTACGCCTGGACGCCGGCGGGGCTGCGCGCGGTGCTCGGCGAGGCGGACGCGGCGTTCGCCGCCGAGATCCTCGGGGTCACCGAGGACGGAACCTTCGAGCACGGGACGTCCGTCCTGCGGCTGCCGGTCGATCCGGTGGAGCGCGCGGACCAGGAACGTTTCGCCCGAATCCGGACGGTGCTCGCCGCTGCCCGGGCGACCCGCCCGCAGCCGGCACGCGACGACAAGGTGGTCGCGGCGTGGAACGGGCTGGCGATCGCGGCCCTCGCCGAGGCCGGTGCCCTGTTCGCCGAGCCGCGGTGGGTGCGGGCCGCCTGCCGCGCCGCCGAACTGCTGCGCGATGTGCATCTGGTGGACGGACGGCTGCGACGCACCAGCCGCGACGGTCGGGTCGGATCGAACGTCGGTGTGCTGGAGGACTACGGCGACGTCGCCGAGGGGCTGCTCACCCTGCATCAGGTGACCGGCGACCCACAGTGGCTGGACCTTGCCGGGCGGCTGCTCGAGGTCGTCCGCACCCACTTCGCCGCGCCGGACGGCGGCTTCTTCGACACCGCCGACGACGCGGAGGTCCTGCTGCGCCGGCCGCGGGACGACTCGGACTCGGCGACCCCGTCCGGTCAGGCGGCGGTGGCCGGCGCGCTGCTGACCCACGCCGCGCTGACCGGTTCCACGCCACACCGGGAGGCCGCCGAACGGACGCTGACCCGTTTCGTCCCGTTGCTCTCCCGTGACGCCCGGTTCGCCGGCTGGGCCGGGGCGGTCGCCGAGGCGATGCTGGCGGGGCCGGCCGAGGTGGCGGTGGTGGACAGCCCCGCGCTGGAGCGGGTGGCCCGGCTCGGCACCGCTCCCGGGGCGGTCGTGGTGACCAGCGGTCCGCTGCTGGCCGGCCGGACCGCACCCGGTGTGTACGTGTGCCGTGACTTCGTGTGCGGACTGCCGGTGCACACCGTGGACGAGGTGCGCCGGGAACTGGGCGTGAAGGTCGCCACCTGAGGGCCGACGGGCTTTCCTTGCTTTCCGGGTAAGCGTGTAATCCTCGAAGGTCGGCCCGTGCGTGGGGGATCCGATCGGGGGACGACGAGGAGACGCGACATGTCCGGTGCGCGTGGTCGGGTGTACGGCAGATCGGGGGACCGTCTCGACGGCCGGCCCGGGCAGGACGCGTCGGACTGGTTCGCCGCCCGCGTCCCCGCGGACTGGTTCACCGGCCCCCCGGAGGTCGTCGTCGACCGGGACGAGATCACCGTCGTCGGCGAGCTCGCGGCCGGGTCAGCTGACGGGTCCGGCTCAGCGGGCGGGTCCGGGACGAGCGCACCGGGCGAGGCGGGTGCCGGCCGGATTCGGCGGTTTCGCGAGAGCACCCGGGACGAGCGGGTCGTGATCGCCGGCGAGGCCGAGCGACGGTACGGGCGCAAGGTGGCCTGGGGGGCGACCAGCGGCCAGGCCAGCGAGCTGTTCACCGTGCTGTCCGTGCCGGTGATGACCCGGTTGCGCCAGCCGGAGCGCCAGGTGCTCGACACCCTGGTCGACTCGGGTGTGGCCCGTAGCCGCAGCGAGGCGCTGGCCTGGTGCGTCCGGCTGGTCGGGGACAACGCCGACACCTGGCTGCGGCAGCTGCGTGACGCGATGGAACACGTCGAGAAGATCCGCGCCGAGGGCCCGGGTCGCCAGCCGGGGCGTGACTAGAAGATGGCGAACATCAACGCGAGGTAGTGGCACAGCGCGGCCACGAGCGTGAACGCGTGGAACACCTCGTGGTAGCCGAAGGTCGCGGGGGCGGGGTTGGGTCGACGGGTGGCGTAGACGACGGCGCCAAGGCTGTAGCAGACCCCGCCGACCAGCAGCAGCACCATGGACGCGATTCCGGCGCGGTGGGCGAGCTGGGGGATGACGAAGACGGCCACCCAGCCGAGCGCGATGTAGAGCGGCACGATCAGATAGCGCGGCGAGTGCAGCCACAGCATCCGCATCGTCACGCCCAGCGCGGCGCCGCTCCACACCACGGCCAGCACGATCCGTGCCGTCGACGCCGGCATGGCAATAAGGGCAAATGGGGTGTAGGTGCCCGCAATGAATACAAAGATCATTGAATGGTCGAGGCGTTTCATCCGCGCGCGGGCACGTGACGTCGACCACATCGTGCGGTGGTAGAGCGCGCTGGTGCCGAACAGTGCGGCAATGCTCAGTGCATAAACTGCGATGCCGAGTCGAGCACGGAGCGTGGTGGCCAGGGCGACGGCAAGGAGGCCCAGCGCAAGGGAGACAGGGAATGCGCCGGCATGTAGCCATCCCCGCATGCGTGGTCGCACCAGGTCACGTGGGTGGGTTGAGCGGTCCGCCTGCGGAGCCACGGAAGGCTGCTGCGTGAGGGAAGCCACGTGCAGGACGATAACCCGCGGCTTACGGCAGCCACGAGGCGGAGTCGCCGCGCGCCGCTACGTCCGTACCGCTGCGTGATGGATCCGACCCTTCTGTCCGCTCGCTATCGCGCGACTGCGGGCGGAACGCGCGGTAGAGTCTAATGATCCTGAACGCGGCCTCGCGGCACCCTGTATGGCGCTTTTTGTCGGCTCGTTGACGAGTAAGTTCAAGGGCTGAAGTGGGCACACCCTTACAGGGCGAGAACGTGGCAGGTTTCGACTCGACCGGAGGTGTGAGCTGTGACGACCGCGGCACAGATTCCGGGGCTTGATGAAGCCCCTACGAAGCACGCCAGGCTGGTCGCCTGGGTGCGCGAGATCGCCGAACTCACCCAGCCGGATCGGGTTGAGTGGTGCGACGGCTCGGATGCCGAGTTCGATCGTCTGACCAGCCTCCTGATCGAGAAGGGGACGCTCTCCAGGCTCAGCGACGACAAGCGTCCCAACAGCTTTTACGCCGCGTCCGACCCCAATGACGTGGCGCGGGTCGAGGACCGGACCTACATCTGTTCCGAGACGGCCGACGCGGCCGGTCCGACGAACAACTGGATGGAACCGGCCGAGATGCGGGCGAAGCTCCGCGGCCTGTTCACCGGCTCCATGCGGGGTCGCACGCTGTATGTCGTCCCGTTCTGCATGGGGCCGCTCGGTTCGCATATCTCCGCGCTCGGAGTCGAAATCACCGACTCGCCGTACGTCGTCATCTCGATGCGTACGATGACGCGTATGGGTGCACCCGCCCTGGAACAGCTCGGCGAAGATGGTTTCTTCGTCCCGGCGGTTCATTCACTGGGCGCGCCGCTCGCCCCCGATGAGGCCGATGTGCCGTGGCCGTGCAACACGACCAAGTACATCAGCCATTTCCCGGAAACGCGTGAGATCTGGTCCTATGGATCGGGTTACGGCGGTAACGCCCTGCTCGGCAAGAAGTGCTACGCCCTGCGTATCGCGTCGGTCATGGCGCGGGATGAGGGCTGGCTCGCCGAGCACATGCTGATTCTGAAACTCACCTCGCCCGCGGGCAAGGTCCACTACATTGCGGCGGCATTCCCGTCGGCCTGTGGCAAGACCAATCTCGCCATGCTCATCCCCACCCTTCCCGGGTGGAAGGCGGAGACTGTCGGTGACGACATCGCCTGGATGCGGTTCGGCGAGGACGGCCGGCTCTACGCCGCCAACCCCGAGGCGGGCTTCTTCGGCGTCGCCCCCGGCACCGGTGAGCAGACCAACCCCAACGCGATCACGACGCTGTGGGGCAACACCGTGTTCACCAACGTCGCCCGCACCGACGACGGCGACGTGTGGTGGGAGGGTCTGACCAAGGAGCCGCCGGCGCACCTGATCGACTGGAAGGGCCGGGACTGGACGCCGGAGTCGACCGACCCCGCCGCCCACCCGAACGCCCGCTTCACCGTCCCCGCCGGCCAGTGCCCGACCATCGCCGACGAGTGGCAGGACCCGCGGGGCGTGCCGATCTCGGCGATCCTGTTCGGCGGCCGCCGGGCGACCGCGGTTCCGCTGGTCACCGAGGCCCCCGACTGGCGGCGTGGCGTGTTCTTCGGCTCGATCGTCGCCTCCGAGACGACCGCCGCCCAGGCCGGCGCGATCGGCAAGCTGCGTCGTGACCCGTTCGCCATGTTGCCGTTCTGCGGCTACAACATGGCCGACTACTTCGCCCACTGGCTCGAGGTCGGTCAGAAGGCCGACCCGGAGAAGCTGCCGAAGATCTACTACGTCAACTGGTTCCGCAAGAGCCCCGAGGGCTCCTTCCTGTGGCCCGGCTTCGGTGACAACAGCCGCGTCCTGGCCTGGATCGTCGGCCGGCTCGAGGGCCACGCCGACGGCGTGGAGACCCCTCTCGGTGTGCAGCCGACCCGCGAGGCGCTGCCCACCGAGGGCCTCGACATCTCCGATGCAGACCTCGACACCCTGCTCACGCTGGACATCGACGTCTGGAAGCAGGAGGCAAGCCTGATCCCCGAGCACTACCAGTCGTTCGGTGACCGGCTGCCGGCCGCCCTCTGGGCTGAGCACGAGGCCCTGGTCAAGCGCCTGAACGGCTGATCTCCCCGCGCGCCCCGATCGCGCGCGGACACGCACCCTCCCGGCCCGGGCCGCGTTCGTGGTCACCATGTGTGATCGGTCTCGGATGGCCCGGTGATTGCCTCGCCGGCGTCCCGCCGTCCGCGTGCGCGATTCTCGGGGTGCGGCGGAGCCGCCGCGTATGTGCAAAGCAACACGTCCGGATGAAGACGCGAACCCGAGAAATCTCTCGATCTTCTAACTGATTTCCGTCGGATGTCAGGTCGCCCGGCAGACATCGTGGAAACTTGATGCGAAAGCGCGCCCGGTCAGCGGAAATCGCCGTTGTCGCCGCCACCGGCCGCAGGTTGCCGCGCGTTCCGAGTGTTCCATACAGGTTTCCCTTGTCGGGGAGTCGGACGGCCCGACCGGAGCGTCCGCTCGTCCGTCGCTTCCGGGACCGTCCGCCGCTCCCGCGGGCCGCTCGCGTGGCCTTCCTGATGCCCGTGGTTGGCCCTGCCCGGACGTGCGCCTTCCAGTGAACGATGTTCTCAGGTTCGCCTTACCTTCGTCCTGGATGCCAGGAATACGTCGTCTCGCGAGACGCGGTCGTCATCGGCTGGGGCTTGGTGGTGTGGGTGGTGTGGGTGGTGCGGGGCCCGATCCGGCGCGGCTCGGCCGATCGGTGCCAGCGGTGGCCGGGGGCGGCGCTGGGGTCACGGGATCATGGGGGTGCTGTCCCGCGGTGGCGGGCGACGGGTGGCTGGCGTCCGGCCGGGACGAGGTGCGGCGATGGTCGCGTCCGGCGGGACGTGGCGTGGCGATGGCTGCGTCCCGCGGGGCCCGGTGCGCGGGCGGGGCGGGCCGAGGCGGCGCGGTCAGCGCTGGCCGTCATGATCCGTGCACGGTCGCACCCGCGGGGCTGCGGTGAGTGGGCGGGTGGGTAAAACGTTTCCAGTTCTTAACGCAACGTGTTGCGGAAAGTGGGTCGCCATCGTCCGAGGCGGCGGCTACCGTGAGACCCCTAGCGTCTAAGCCGAGGTCCGGCATAGTGCCGGACCTCTCGGGAGGCCCCTCGGTGCCGCAGGTGCGACTACACCAGGAGGCCGGTGCCCGGTCCCTGTTGGGGCTGGTCCCGGACTACCTCCGAGTAAGCGGGTGGGCGTGTGCCACGAACGCATGTCGTCGACACAAGCGTGCTGCTTTCTGATCCGGGCGCGCTGCTGCGGTTCGCGGAGCACAATGTCGTGCTCCCCCTCGTCGTCATAGGTGAGCTGGAGGGGAAGCGTAACCATCCGGAACTGGGCTGGTTCGCCCGGGAGGCCCTGCGTCTCCTGGACGACCTGCGCATCCGGCATGGTCGCCTCGACCAGCCCATCCCACTGGCGGACGGGGGAACGCTTTGGGTGGAACTCAACCACACCGATGCTGCCGTGCTTCCACCGGGGTTCCGGGTCGACACGAACGACTCGCGGATCCTCTGTGTGGCCATGAACCTGGCCGCCGAGGGCCACGAGGTCGTGCTGGTCACCAAGGACCTTCCGCTGCGGGTGAAGGCCTCGGTCCTGGGCCTGCCGGCAGAGGAGTACCAGGCCCTGTCGCCGGTGGACACCGGATTCTCCGGGATGGCGGAGCTCATTGTCGACCAGGAGGACCTCGACCGGCTCTACTCCCGGGAGTACACCGAGATCCTGGCCGCGGCCGATCTGCCGTGTCACACCGGGCTGGTGCTCACCACCTCGGGGGGCAGCGCCTCGGCGCTCGCCCGGGTCACCGCGGACAAGCAGGTCCGCCTGGTCCGTGGTGATCGGGACGCCTTCGGCCTGCACGGTCGCTCCGCCGAGCAGCGGGTGGCCCTCGACCTGCTGCTCGACCCGGACGTCGGGATCGTCTCGCTCGGTGGCCGGGCCGGCACCGGCAAGTCGGCGCTGGCGCTGTGCGCGGGGCTCGAGGCGGTGATGGAACGGCGGGCGCACCGCAAGGTCGTCGTCTTCCGTCCGCTGTACGCGGTGGGTGGGCAGGAACTCGGCTACCTGCCCGGCAGCGAGAACGAGAAGATGGCCCCGTGGGCGCAGGCGGTGTTCGACACGCTCGGGGCGCTGGTCTCCCCGGAGGTGATCGAGGAGATCGTCGACCGGGGCATGCTCGAGGTGCTGCCGCTGACCCACATCCGGGGTCGCTCCCTGCACGACGCGTTCGTGATCGTGGACGAGGCGCAGTCGCTGGAACGTGGGGTGCTGCTCACCGTGCTGTCCCGGCTGGGGCAGGGCTCGCGGGTGGTGCTCACCCACGACGTGGCCCAGCGGGACAACCTGCGGGTCGGCCGGCATGACGGTGTCGCCTCGGTCATCGAGACGCTCAAGGGTCACCCGCTGTTCGCCCACGTCACGCTGACGCGGTCCGAGCGGTCGCCGATCGCCGCGCTGGTGACGACGATGCTCGAGGATCTGGTCCTGTAGCCCGACGGTCCTGTAGCCCGACGGTCCTGCCGTCCCGCGGGACGTCGTGCGTCCCAACGCCGACGTCCCGCGGGACACCGGACCGCGGGAACGTTCGGGCCGGGCGAGTGGTTGTCACAGGTGACCTTCATGGGAGGTGTCACCGCATGATCTTCGGTCGCCACAAGACCGCTCTTCCCACCCCGGAGCAGGCGCTGCCCGGGCGGGACAGTCCCATCCTCGTCGGTGACGTGCCGCACACGGTGCTCGGCACGTCGATCACCGGTCCGTTCCCCGCCGGTCTGGAGACGGCCGTGTTCGGGCTGGGCTGCTTCTGGGGCGCCGAGCGGATGTTCTGGCGGGTGCCCGGCGTGTACACGACGGCCGTCGGCTACGCCGGCGGGTCGACGCCGAACCCCACCTACGAGGAGACCTGCTCCGGGCTGACCGGGCACACCGAGGCCGTGCTCGTCGTGTTCGACCCGGCGAAGGTCACCTACGAGCAGCTGCTCAAGGTGTTCTGGGAGGGCCACGACCCGACCCAGGGCATGCGTCAGGGCAACGACGTCGGCACCCAGTACCGCTCGGCGATCCACACCACCTCCGACGCGCAGGCGAGGACCGCCGCCGCCAGCCGGGACGCCTTCGCCGAGGTCCTCGCCGCGGCCGGGTTCGGCGCGATCACCACCGAGCTCGCCCCGGCCGGCACGTTCTACTACGCCGAGGAGTACCACCAGCAGTACCTCTCCGATGCCAAGAACCCGCACGGCTACTGCGGTCTCGGTGGCACCGGGGTCTCCTGTCCGGTGGGTGTGGCGGCCACCGGCGGCTGATCAGGCCTTGTCGGCCGGGGTGAGGGCACCGTCGATGGTGCGGACGTCCCGGCCGACGGGCAGCTTCGCGACGCTGTCGACGACCGCGGTCGGGCGGTAGGGGAAGCGTTCGATGTCGGCCCGGCCGGTGATGCCGGACAGCACCAGGACGGTGTCCATCCCGGCCTCGAGGCCGGCGACGACGTCGGTGTCCATCCGGTCGCCGATGACGACCGTGGTCTCGCTGTGCGCGGACAGGGTGTTCAGGGCGCTGCGCATCATCAGCGGGTTGGGTTTGCCGACGAAGTACGGGGTGATCCCGGTCGCCTTGGTGATCATCGCCGCGACGGCGCCGGTGGCCGGGAGCAGGCCCTCGACGGACGGCCCGGTCGGGTCGGGGTTGGTCGCGATGAAGCGGGCCCCGCCGCGGACCAGCCGAATCGCCCGGGTGATCGCCTCGAAGCTGTAGGTGCGGGTCTCCCCGAGGACGACGTAGTCCGGCGAGCGGTCGCTCAAAACGTAGCCGACCTCGTGCAGGGCGGTGGTCAGACCCGCCTCGCCGACGACGTAGGCGGACCCGCCGGGCCGCTGGGTGTGCAGGAACAGGGCTGTGGCCAGCGCCGACGTCCAGATGCGTTCGGCGGGGATGATCAGGCCCGAGCGGGCGAGCCGGGCCGACAGATCCCGCGCGGTGAAGATCGAGTTGTTCGTCAGTACGAGAAAACCCAGGCCCGCGGCGGTAATGCCGGCGATGAACGCGTCGGCGCCGGGAATGGGATGTTCCTCGTGGACGAGAACGCCGTCCATGTCGATGAGATAGTTCTCGATGCGTCGTTCCGACATGGACGCTGATTCTGCCCTGTGGTCGGCCGTTCGTCGGCCTCGGGCGGTCCGAAGGGGTCGGTGGCTCACAGCACGGCGACTCCCGCGGCCGCCTGGCCGGCCGGCATCGTCAGGCACAGCGCCGGGACCACGAGCCAGCGGCGCAGCCCCTCGTCACGGGCGTAGCGGTGGGCGTGTTCCGGGGCCCGAAACGGCCCCACGACGCCCCGGATCCGCTCGCCGGAGCCGCCGAGCACCACCACCGACCAGGCTTCGGCCGAGGTGTCGTCGGCCGTGTTCGGCAGCGCGGGGGACTCCCACCAGACCGGTGCCACGTCGATCATGCGTTCCCCCCACATTTAGTGCGACTTTTCGTCCGCATTGTGCTTAATAATTGGTATTTGACGTGGGAGATAGTTTTGAGGTTGTTCATCGGATATACGCGTGAGTGTGGCCGCCGGCCCGGCCGGAAAGTGTGAGCTGGTCGGACGGGGCAGGCGTGGGCACCCGTTCGGCCGGGCCGTGACCAGACCCGCCAGGTCTGGCCCGGATGGGGGAGGGCAGCCCCCGGATCGGGGTGGCCGGCGGCTGGGCGCGATCACAACGGCAGGCGGCGCAACGTCGTCGCCGGGCCGCGCGTCTGTTCAGTCGTTACTTCTCACCACGGGGGGATCCGTGCGCCGCCGCCATCAGTACCGCACCTGGGAGGAACTCTCCGGGCCGGAACGCCGCCGAGGGCTGGCGATCCTCGCCGTCGTCGGCGTCGCCGCTGTCACCACGGTCTACCTCGTCGTGGGTGGCGGTGACCCGCAGGCCGCCGCCGGTGCCCCGAGCCCGCCCCGCGTCGCCCTCGCCCTCGCCGGTGCCGGTTCCGGTGCCACGGCCAGCCAGTCGCAGGCCGCGGCGCAGCCACCGCAGCCCCGGTCGCCGACCGATCAGGGCCAGTTGGACGCCTGGTACGCCGGCACCGCGCAGCTGCGCGGCGAGGTCGTGACGGCGGTGGGCGTGGTCCGCGCGGACATCCAGGCCGCCAACGGCCTCGAGCTCAGGCCGGCCTGCCAGCGGCTGGGTATGATCATCGACGGCGTTCCCGGCGCCGGCGCACCGCCGGTGACCAGCACGGCGGGGCAGACCTGGAACGCGGGCGCCGCGGCCTACGCCCAGGCGGTGTCGACCTGCGGGAACCTCTTCGACGGCACCCCGCTCCCGCCCACGGTGCTGTTGGCGCGCACGACCGAGGCGCTCAACACCGCCGACGGCCACTGGGCCCGGCTCGCCGCGCAGATCGGCGCGCCCGCGCAGATCATCCCGGCGAACGGCCAGCTCCCGGCCCGCTGAGCCGAAGCGCCAGAGGGGGCGGTGCTGCCAGACTCGGGCGGTGGACTACTTCGCGATCATCGAAACCGAGGGCGCGGCGCTGCTGAGGTCGACGTCGACGAACCTGGACGCCGAGGTCCCGTCCTGTCCGGGCTGGAGTTCCCGCCGACTGCTACGCCATGTGGCACGCCTGCTGCACGGGGTCGGTGTCGCCGTGCCGCGCGGGACGACCGACCCGCCGCCGCGCAACCCGCCCGCGCCGACCGAGGACGCGCAGCTGATCGCCTTCGGCTGGCAGGCCCTCACCGAGGTGCTGGCCGCCCTGCGGGACACCGACCCGGATCTGCCCGCCTGGAACCACGTCGGTGCCCCGGCCGTCGCCGGTTTCTGGTCGCGCCGGCTCGCCCATGAGCTCGTCGTGCACCGATGGGACGCCGACACCGCCACCGGGCGGACCCAGCTGCCCGCCGCCGCGGTCGCCGCCGACGGCGTGGACGAACTGCTCACCGTCCTGCTGCCGGGGATCGCCCGGGCGCGCGTCCCGCGGGACGCGGCGAGCGTGCACGTCCATCTCACCGACACCGCGCCGGGCGGGGAGTGGCTGGTGCGGTGGGCCGACGGAGTGTTCGAGGTCCACCGCGAGCATGCCCGGGGCGACGCGGCGCTGCGCGGTCCCGCGGGACCGGTGCTGCTCGCCCTGTGGGGCCGGGTGCCCTTCGACCATCCCGACCTCGCCGTGCTCGGCGACCACGGCCTGCTCGCCGAGCTCAGCACCGGCCTCTGAGCACCACGGGACGCCATCTCCCGTGCCCCCGTGCGCGGGCGCGCGGGGGATGCCCCCCGGTCCCGGCGCTATCCGCCTCCGCTACGGGCGCGGTGACCGCGTCCGTAGCACCTTCGGGTGGCCCCCGGCGGCCGCGGGGTGGCTCAGGCCGTCAGGAGGGGCCGGTGGGACGACGGAACAGGACCGCGGTGGGCGCGGCCGGGGTGAGGGTCGCCCTGGACGGGGTGAACAGGAACGACTGCTGGGGCTGACCGTTCGGGCCGAGCAGGAAGGCCCGCTCGATCGACTCGACCTGGACGCGGGCGCCGAGGTCGCGTCCGGCGCCGACGACGCGGGTCGCCTCGATGGAGGCGATGTCCTCGGCGACGGTGCCGGCGGGCAGCTCGATGGCGGTCGCGGCCGGACCATCGCGGCGCAGCGCCCAGATCGGATACACCTTGGCGCTGCGGTAGGTCTGGGCGCTGCCGGAGAGCCGCACGCCCACGGACACACCGACCCAGTTGTCGTCGGTGTTCGGCGGGCCCACCGTCGTCTTACGAAGGATCAGATACACGTAGTTGCGCGGGTCGCTGATCCTGGTCGTCGAGTTCGGCGTCTTGTCGTTGTCGACCTTGCCCTCGCGCTGCACCTCCTGGGCCATCACCCAGTAGGTCCACGGGTTCGCGTCCAGCTCGCGTTCGCGGGCCTCGGCGGCGGGGTCGAGGGTGTCGGCGGTGGACAGCGCGAAGCGCATCCGGGCGTCCGGGTTCGGGCACATGGTGTTGTTCGAGGTGCAGGTGCCGAGCACGGGATGGGTGCCCTCGTAGCGTCCGGTGAACGGCACCGTGGTGTGCTCCGGACCCTGGATGAGCGCGCTACCGGGAACCGCGGCGCCGGTGGCGTCGATCTCCACCTGGTAGATCCACTCGATGTCGGTGGTGCGACCCCACTGGGCCATGAGTTCGGGTGTGGTGCTGCCACCGTCCTCGTTGCTCCACACCATCGAGTAGGTGAGCAGCCGGTGCCCGGCGACGGCGGTCGGCGCCTCGGAGTGGAAGGCGAGCAGCGGCGTGTCGTCCACAGCGTTCTGGAACGCTCCCCCGGCGGCGGCCGTGCCGGTGGCCGCGGTGCCCCCGGTGCCCCCGGTGGTGCTGCCCTGGGTGGCCGCGGCGGCGTCGGGAGTCATGGTGCCGGTGCGACCGTAGACGACGGGTGCGTGGGCGAGGGCCTGGTAGGAGGCGTCCTGCGCGGCGACGGTGCGGTAGGTGAGGCTGGTCAGGCGGGCCGAGGTGGCGGCCTGGGCGGAGCGGTCGTCGGCGAACGCGACCCGCAGGGTGTGCTCGCCCCTGGCCAGCCGGCCGAGAGCGAGGCTGCGCCGGATGGGGAACGAGGCGGGGATGACGATGTCGGTGGCGTAGGTGTTGTCGACGAACAGCGACACCACGGCCGACTCGCTGCCAGGGGAGCCCCAGGAGACGCCGGGCGCGGCGGTGGTCACGTCCAGCAGGACCTCACCGTCGGCGGCGGTGCGGAAGGGGGTGGCCGAGCTCTGCCCGCGGTTCACCACGATCTCGGCCGGTGGATCGACCGTCCTGTCGTGTGAACTACAGGCCACGAGACCCACTGTCATGGTGGCGGCCGCCGCCACCGCCGCGAGTACCCGCCGCACTCCCCTCGACACCGCGTTTTCCCCTCTCGGGGCCGGCGAGCTCGCCACCCGCGTGGCCGTCCCCACCCCACCGGTCCCGGTTCCATCCTGCCTCGGTCCCCCTCGCCGGCCGGCAGCGGTATGGCGCGGACGGCGAACGGGTCGGCGTGGGGTGACCGCGGGTGGCGGCGCCGGGCGCGGGGGTGCCAGTGCCACGGCGTGAGACGGGTCTCGCCGGCTGGCCGTTCGGTGTGGGTGGCCCTGGCTGGCAAGGGACGGACGTCCCGCGGACGGGACGTGGTGTTCCCCACGCGCCAGCCGACCAGGGTCGGTGCCGGTGTCGCCCGTCGATTGCCGGATACGGTCGTCGGACGGACCTGGTACCGGCGGAGAACGTCCGGACAACCACGGGTTGGCCGACACACCGTGGGCCGGTGACTCGAGACGGAGCGGGAGCGGGATTCGTGCGCAAGTTCGTCATCATGGGAGTGCAGGGCAGCGGTAAGGGAACCCAGGCGACGATGCTGGCGCGGGATTTCGACCTGGTCCACATCAGTGTCGGTGACGTGTTCCGCTGGAATGTCACGAACCACACGAAGCTCGGCGCCCAGGTGAAGCGGACGGTCGCCGCCGGCCGGCTGGTGGGCGACGACCTGGTCGAGGCGGTCGTGCGCACGCGGCTCGACCAGCATGACTGGAACTACGGTTTCATCATCGACGGTTTCCCGCGTAACGCCCGGCAGGCCGAGTTCTTCCTGGAGAGCTACGACATCGACGGCGTCATCTACCTGGACCTGCCCGACGAGGAGGTCTACCGGCGGGTGCTCGCCCGCCGGCTGTGCTCCCGCTGCGGTCTGGACTACAACCTGATCGCCAGTCGGCCGATCGTTCCCGACACCTGCGATGTCTGCGGCGCGGCGCTGCGCAGCCGCCCGGACGACAACCCCCAGGCGCTCGCGGTGCGGCTGCGGGACTACCACGAGAAGACCAAGCCGGTGATGGAGATCTTCCAGCGCAAGGAGTTCGTCGCCGTCGTCGACGCCCGCCGCGAGCCGCGGGCGGTGCAGGGCGAGATCCGGGGCTACTTCGACCTTCCGGAACTCGCCCCCGCCACCGTCTGAGGCGACCCGGCGCTCAGGCCTTCGAGAAGACGAGTTCCAGGGCGCCCGCCCCGCCGGCCCCGACGCTGCCCAGCCCGCCTCGGATGCCGTGGCCGGTGAAGCTGATCGAGTGCGCGACGCCGAGACCGACGTCCGAGGTGATGGTGTAGCCGGCGGCGGGCAGGGCGCCGCGGTAGAACGTGACCATCGAGTCGCTGGCCACTCCGGTCAGGGTCACGGTGGACATGTCGCCGGTGGTCGTCCCGACCCGGGCCTTCGCGCCCGGGGGGACGGGGAAGTCGGCTGGCACGTTGGTGCCACGCAGGGCGTCCGCACCGGTGACGGCACCGAGGCGACCGATCCCGGGAACCGAGGCCCCGACCGAGGTGGGCAGCGAGGTCGGCAGGCCCGAGGGCAGTCGCAGCGTGGGTGTCGCGCCGACCGACGGGGTGGTGGTGGCCTCCGAGCCGGAGGAGCCGTCCGGGCCGCAGGCGCTGGTCAGCCCGGCCAGGCCGACGAGGGCGAGGCCCGCGACGATGGTGCCCGCCCGGGTGGCCGCGCCCCGCGCCGGGCGGGCCGGGCGGGCCGGGTGCGCGGGCGGTGCCTGCTGGGTGTCCGGCATGCTGCGTCCTCCGTGGAGATCCGGGTCGGTTCTGGGCGCCGGTGTCCGGTCTGGTGCCCGCCGTCGAGACCCTAGCCCGGTCGGGGGGTGCCAGGGCCACGGCTGTCGGCAGGACGTCACGATCACTGGCCTGGGCGTGGTCACCCGTCCGATGGCGCCGTCGTCCCTGGTCACGCCGCTGACCAGGGACGACGGCGTGGCCGTCCCAAGGGGGACCAAAAGTTCGGATTTGCGGTACTAGTTAGGTTTAGCCATGATAGGGCCAGGGTAACCGCTCATTCTGACGGTTGCTTCGGCTGCGCTCCTGGCGTGCGAGACCTCGCGGGCGCCGGGCGGTGTGTCGAGCGCGGTGGGACGATGATGTCCGTGACGGTTGTGACCTGGCCGTGTACCTACGGTGAGATTAGCATCATCGACACGTAAAGTGAGGTTGCATGTACAGTTCGAGGTGCGACGCGTCTGGACGTCGGTGCCCTGTTCCGGGCACCCGGTCTCAGCTCGCTCTCTGAACGTGACGGTCACCAACAACGCGGTCATCAGCGTGGCCCTCGGCTACGTCGAGGCGAACCCGGATGACGTGGACCTCGTCCGGTCCCTCATCGTCCTGGCGCTGCATGGTCCGTCGATCATCGCCCGTGATACCACTCCTGCGCATGTCACCTGCCGTGCCGCCATCGTGTCGCCGGACTGGCGCGTCCTGGAGGTCCGCGACGCGCCGTCGTCCGGCTGGCAGTTGCCGACCGGCCATCTGGAGGTGGACGACGCGTCTCTGCTGGGCGCCGCGCTGGGCCTGGCGTCCCGCCGCGGCGGCGTCGACCCGAACATGGTGATCCCCGACGGCATCGTCCCCGTCGACGTGGACGCGACGATCGCCCCGGCCGTGCCCGTGCTCGGCGAACCCGAACACGTCCACTACAACGTGACCTACCTGTTCCACGTCGAGGATCGGGACCTGGCCGTCTCCGACGCCCGCGCGCACGCCGTGCGCTGGGTCGACCCGGCCACGATCCCTGGCCAGCTGGGCACCAGACTCGTGCGGATGTCACGCGAGGCCCGCCTGGTGCGCTGAGGCGGATGTCGGGGCCGCCTGGCCGTCCCCGACGGTGGCCGGGGTCAGTCGGACGTCGGCGCGGGGCCCAGCCAGGCCCTGCTGCCGAAGCTCCCGACTGACCTGCTGGCGACCCCGGACGCCGAGGTGAGCGCGGCGACCAGATCGGCACGGCGGGCGCCGGTGCCCTGGGCGACCGCCCAGGCGAAGGCACCGTGCAGCACATCGCCGGCGCCCAGGGTGTCCACCGCGTGGACGGCGGGCGGCGTGACCGTCCCGTGACCCGTGGCGTCCGCCCAGCGGATCGGACCGGGGCCGGCGGTGACCGCCGCGAACGACGGCCCGTGCGCCAGCAGATACCGCAACGTCCGCGTGACCGCATCCCCGCTGTCGGTGCGGGTCGGTGGGCGGAAGGCGGCGCCGCTGATCACGATGTCGAGGTGGGGGAGCAGCCGGTCGGTGCCGGGCTTCCAGGAGCCGGCGTCGAGGATCACCAGCGGTCGGCGCTCGATCCCGGACCTGGGCCGGACGGCGGCCAGCGCGGTCAGGATCTCGAGTGCGGCCGCGGGCTGATGACCATCCAGCAGGACGACGGACGCCCGCGGGAGCAGGGCGCTCGCCTCGGCGCAGGCCCTCGCCATGGCCGCCTCCGGTGGCATGCCGTCCGGTGGTGTGCGGTCCGGTGGTGTGGCGTCCGGTGGTGCGGGCGGCGGCTGGCCGTGGGCGGAGACCACCGCTCGCTGGCCGGTCGAGGCGCTGACCATGATGGCCGAGATGGGCAGGGTGGCCGCGTGCGGACGAAGATCGAGCGTGGTGACGCCGGTCGCGGCGAGATCCGCCCGCACGGCCTGGGCGAGTGGGCCGGTGCCGATGGCGCTCAACAGAACCGCCTGGCCACCCAGGTGCGCGAAGGTCACCGCGGCTCCGGTCGCCGGTCCGCCGGCGGCGGTCATGAACTGTTCGGCCACGATCTTCTCGTCGGCGTGCGGTGGTCGCCGCACCTGATAGACGGTGTCGAACGTGGTCAGGCCGATGAACAACCCCAGGGGCGGCGGCCTGTCGGTCGGGGGCGGTGGGTGTGCGCTCACCCGTCCATTCTCGGCGCCGGCCGGGTGCTGACTCCGGCAGCGGATCGTGCCGGAGTCCCACGGCACCCGCGCTGCGGGATATTCCCGGGGGTCATGCCTCCGAGTGCGTTTCCTTCGCTGCCGGATAGTGCCGATGCGGCAGGCTGCTGACGGCCGCCGGCACCCTCGTTCGTGGGTATCCGGAACATCGGGACGGAAACATGCCCGTGTTACTTCACGGTTCTCTGGTCGACGTGGTAAAAGCTGGGAACCAAGGTGATCCGTACTCTTCTTATTGATGTTCAAAATAGCTACACAGATTCTGTGTGGCAGCGGTCGACGCTCCGGTGGGGCGCGGGAATGGCCTTGGTGGCCACCGGACTGTGTGGCGGCCTGACGCCCCGTCCGGGCGCCGAGGGCGGATCAGGCGGCACCACGGGCACCGACCGGATGGGTGCCGCGATGGCCACCGTCCCGACGCGGACGTCGGCGGCGACGGCGGGATCACCATCCGGCGATGTGGTGGGGACGGCGGGTGTCGCGCCGACGCTGGCCGTGGCGCCGGCCGTCCTGCGGGCCGGGGCGGCACCGCGGATCATGCCCGTCGCCGAGGCCAGGTCCGCCAGGTCCGCCAGGTCGGTGCCGGTGACCGCGCGGCCGCTGACTCCCACACCGACGAGTTCGGCCCCCGCGCTTCCAGCGCTGGTGCCTCCATCGCCCGCGGTTCCAGTGCCGGGCTCGGTGGGGCTTGAGGGGCTGGTGCGGTTGTATCTGGCGGGGCGGCCAGGGCATGTCAGCGTGGCCGTGTTCGACGCGGTCGCGGGGACGACGGTCGCGGTGACCGATCCGGCGGCGGTCGGGTACGAGATGGCGAGTTCGGTGAAGCTCGACATCCTGACCGCGCTGGTGCGCGACGCCGGGCCGACGGGCACGCTCACGGCCCGGCAGCGGACCCTGGCCCGCAAGATGATCTCGGTGAGTGACAACGACGCCGCCAACGCCCTGTGGCGCGACGCCGGTGCCGCCGCCGGGATGAGTGTCTTCTTCGCCCAGCTGGGCATGGTCGCGACCCAGGCCGATACCGGGGGGCACTGGGGGCTGACCCGGACGACCGCGGCCGACCAGCTCGCGGTGTTGCGGGCGGTCGCCTACCCGGGGGTGCTGCTCGCCGGGCAACGTGAGGTGATCGCCGGCCTGCTGCGCACGGTGATCCTCAGCCAGCGCTGGGGTCTGACCGGCGGGGTGCCGTCCGGTGTGGCGGTGGAGCTGAAGAACGGCTGGCTGCGACGCGGCGACGGCGGCTGGGTGATCACCAGTCTGGCGCACGTCCACGGTGCCGGCCGGGACTACGTGATGGCGGTCTACACCAAGGACGGCCCGAGCAGAGCCGCTGGCATCGCGACCGTGCAGGGACTGTCCGCCCTGGCCTGGAACGCCGCGGCTGTCTCACCGACGCCGGGCTGAGGCCGCGTCCCGCGGGACGCGCTCGTCCGAGGTGACGTGGTTGTTGACCGCGCCACCTCGGACCAGGCGTTCGTCAGCCGCTGAAGCGGGCGACGGCGCGCATCTTGTTCATGGCGTCGAGGGCGGCGACCTTGTACGACTCGGCCAGCGTCGGGTAGTTGAAGACGCTGTCGACGAGGTAGTCGATCGTGCCGCCGCAGCCCATCACGGTCTGCCCGATGTGGACCAGTTCGGTGGCGCCCGTACCGAACACGTGCACGCCGAGCAGGCGCCGGTCCTCCGGGCTGACCAGCAGCTTCAGCATGCCGTAGGAGTCGCCGAGGATCGCGCCGCGGGCGAGTTCCCGGTAGCGGGCGATACCGACCTCGAACGGGATGGCCTGTTCGGTCAGCTCGTCCTCGGTGCGCCCGACGTAGGAGATCTCCGGGATGGTGTAGATCCCGATCGGCATCAGCTCGGCACGCAGGGCGTTGACATCCTCGCCGCACGCGGCGTAGGCGGCCAGGCGGCCCTGTTCCATCGACGTCGCGGCCAGCGCCGGGAAGCCGATGACGTCACCGACCGCGTAGATGTGGTCGACTTCCGTGCGGAAGTCCGAGCCGACCTTGATCCGCCCGCGGCTGTCCGCGGACAGGCCCGCCGCCGGCAGGTTGAGAATGTCGGTGAGACCCTGCCGCCCGGCGGAGTACATCACCGTGTCCGCCGGAAGCTTCTTGCCGCTTTCGAGCAGGGTGAGCGTGCCGCCGTTGTGCCGTTCCACCGAGACGACCGACTCGCGGAACCGGAACGTCACCGCGAGATCCCGCAGCTGGTACTTCAACGCCTCGACGATCTCGACGTCGCAGAAGTCGAGCATGCGGTCGCGCCGCTCGACGACCGTGACCTTCGAGCCGAGGGCGGCGAACATCGAGGCGTACTCGATGCCGATCACCCCCGCGCCGACGACGACCATCGACCGTGGCAGTTTCTCCAGCGCGAGGATCTGGTCGCTGTCGACGACCGTGCGGCCGTCGAAGTCGACCGTGTCCGGCCGCGCGGGCCTGGTGCCGGTGGCGATGATGATCCGCTCGGCGTGTACGCGGCGGTCCTCGATGTCACCCGCGGCCCGCACGCTGACCGTGTGCGGGTCGATGAAGCTCGCCAGGCCCGTCAGCAGGGTGACGTGGTTGCGGCTGAGCTGGTTGCGGATGACGTCGATCTCGCGGCTGATGACATGTCGAGTACGGGCCGACAGGTCACCGACAGTGATGTCGTCCTTGACTCGATAGCTCGAACCGTAGAGCTCACGTTGCGACATGCCCGTGAGGTAGATAACAGCTTCACGCAGGGTCTTCGACGGGATCGTGCCAGTGTTGATACTGACCCCGCCGATCATCTCCCGCTTGTCCACGATCGCGACGCGCCGGCCAAGCTTGGCTGCCGCGATCGCAGCCTTCTGCCCGCCGGGCCCGGACCCGATGACGAGGACGTCATAGTCGAACACCGACACCTCCCCGCATTCTTTCCGGCTCCCGGTGAACCTGAGGCTATCTGCCGCGGCGCCGCTCGAAGCGATGTTGCACCGGCTTGTTACGTTTATTTCTTCTGGATGCTTTCCCGGGGGCGTTTCAGCCATGCGATATCACATAAAGTAGGCAATTCGGATCTCTCCGTCATACCCGGGATGGGTGGTTTTCGGCGCCCGCTTCGCGAAGTCGAGCCGCCCCTTCGGGCGATGCCGCCGCCGCGCGCGACCGCGCAAAAATTCCTGCCGGCGACCCGTAACGGATGGCCGGCGGTCTCGTTAGACAGGTCGCGGGGGTCGTGGAGGCTGTCTGGGGGGTCTTCCACGACTCCCGCCGCCGTCGAGGCCAGCCATCACTGTCGGGACGGGCGCCGGGCCACACCGGCCGGCGTACGGGAGGGATGGCGGGCCAGGGGACGCGACGGCCGGCTGCCGGCTCCGGAGCGTAAGAACTCCGGAGCCGGCCCAGCCTGAGCCCCGCTGCCCCGCCACGGTGATTACGGGTGGGGCTGTGGTTACGGGTAAGTCAGCGGTTACGGGTAAGTCAGCGGTTACGGGTGGGTCATGGACAGGACGTCGAGGGCCGCGTCCAGCTGGGCCTCGGTGAGCTTGCCGGCCTCGACGTAGCCGCGTTCGAGCACGACCTCGCGGATCGTCTTCTCCTCGGCGAGGGAGAGCTTGGCGACCTTCGCCGCCTCCTCGTAACCGATGTACTTGTTCAGCGGCGTCACGATGGACGGCGACGACTCCGCGAACCGCCGGCACTTCTCGACGTTCGCCTTGATCCCGTCCACGCACCTGTCCGCCAGCAGGACGCTGATCGTCGACAGGATGTGGATCGACTCGAGCAGGTTGCGCGCGATCACCGGCAGCATCACGTTGAGCTCGAAGTTGCCGGCCGACCCGCCGAAGGCGACCGCCGCGTCGTTCCCGATGACCTGCGCCACCACCTGGCAGACCGCCTCCGGGATGACCGGGTTGACCTTGCCCGGCATGATCGACGAGCCCGGCTGCAGGTCCGGCAGGCTGATCTCGCCGAGCCCCGCCCGCGGCCCCGACGACGCCCACCGCAGGTCATTGGAGATCTTGTAGAGCGAGACCGCGATGACCCGCAGCACCCCGGACGCCTCGACCAGCCCGTCCCGCGAGGCCTGCGCCTCGAAGTGGTTACGGGCCTCGGTCAGCGGCAGCCCGGTGTTCGCGGCCAGTTCCTCGATGACGGCGGCGGAGAACCCGGGCGGCGTGTTGATCCCGGTGCCCACCGCGGTACCACCAAGCGGCAGCTCCCCGATCCGCGGCAGCGCCACGTTCAGGCGTTCCACTCCCAGGCGCACCGCCGCCGCGTACCCGCCGAACTCCTGACCGAGGGTGACCGGGGTCGCGTCCATCAGGTGGGTCCGCCCCGACTTGACCACCTCGGCGAACTCGGTCTCCTTACGACCCAGCGACGCCGCCAGATGCTCCAGCGCCGGGATCAGCTCCTGCACGATCCCCTGCGTCGCCGCCACGTGAATGGACGACGGGAACACGTCGTTGGACGACTGCGACGCGTTGACATGGTCGTTCGGATGCACCGGACGGCCCAGACGCTCGGACGCCAGCGACGCCAGCACCTCGTTGGTGTTCATGTTCGACGAGGTGCCGCTGCCGGTCTGGAACACGTCCAGCGGGAAGTGCTCGTCCCAGTCGCCGCGCGCCACCTCGGCGGCCGAGTCCCGGATCGCCTCGGCGATGTCGCCGTCGAGCACCCCGAGCTTGGCGTTCACCGTCGCCGCGGCCGCCTTGATCCTCGCCAGCGCCTGGATGTGCGCGCGGGAGATCCGCTGGCCCGAAACGGGGAAGTTCTCCACCGCCCGCTGCGTCTGCGCCCGCCACCGGGCCGACGCCGGCACCCGGACATCCCCCATGCTGTCGTGCTCGATGCGGTATTCCTGCTCGCTCATGCGCCCGTTCTCCCGATGTTCCGTCGCCATCGACCCGACCGACCAGCCCCGCGACCGGCGTCTAACCGCCCGCGCGGAGCTCAGGCCCAGCGCACGGCCCGCGAGCGCATACGCCGACCCCACCGCCGACCCTAGGACATCTGACGCGTACGGTCCCCCCACGACCGCGCGCATGGGCCCTCTCACAACACCCCCACCGCGCCGAGCACCACCCCACCCGGCGGCGACTACCGCCCCCCGCGCCGCCCCCGCAACACCTGCCACAGCCCCGCCCCCCGGCGGCCACCGCTCGGCGATCCCGCGCCACCCTCCTCACCGACCCCCGGCCCAGGACCTGCCTACTCGGCCTGGTCCGCAGGCCTGTCAGGGAGGCCGAGAAGGGCTGAAACGATCCCGGGATCAACATGCTCACCGAGAATCACTCGAAATTCCTTCTCGCCGATCATCTCCCGCTGTCGTCGCAGCCAGTGCAGATTTATCCCTGCCTCTGGAGATTCGATCTCAAGGCGGATGGAAAGGCTTGCAAGATTGTAGGGAACGGCCTCAGCTGCTCGTTTCTGCTCGGTATACAGGATGCCGATCTGGGAGGTGGACCTGGCGATGCCGGCGCGGTTGCCGAGTTCCTCGTTGAGGGTGAGGGCTTGGCGGTAGCGTTCTTCGGCAGCCGGGGCCGTCCGGGTGAGGACGTCCTCGGCGTTGTCCAGCAGCAGCGTCACGCTTGCCCGGGGTAGGAGATGCTCGGCGAGCAGATCAAGTCGCCGCCGCCATGCTGTCTGGCCGGAGCGGAGCTCGCCGACCAGGGCGCGGAGCACGTCCCGTTCGGGGAGTTCGCGGGCCAGGCACCAGGAGTGCAGGCGGTCGGCGACGGTGAGCAGGATCTGGTCGACGGCGACCAGGCCGGTCAGGGAGACCAGCAGGCCCGGGTCGTCGTCGCCGCCGGCGGTGGTCACCAGCTGCGCGGCGAGGGTGGACTTGCCGACACCGCCGAGACCGTGGATGACGACACCGGTCCGCGCGCCGCGCAGCGAACGTAGCAGGGCCCGCAGCTCCGACTCGGGCAGCGCCGCCCGCTGCGCCTCGACGGCCCGGCGGGCATCCGACAGGGCGGCCAGCGGGTCGACCACCTCACGTCCCGCGAGCTCGGCGTACAGGCGGCTGGTCAGTTCGGTCGCGTACAGGTCGCTGACCGACGTGGTCATCGCGAGCACCGCGGGCACACCGTGCGCGAGCAGCCCGCGGGCCAGCGCGGGTAGCTGAGCTTCGCCTTCACCCGAGCCCTCACCGTCGCCTTCGCCGGCGGGGGATGGCGTGCCGCGCGCGGCCAGGGCGGTGGAGCAGCCGGCGAGCACGACCAGGGGGACGCCCCGGTCGCGGATCAGGATCTTCGTGGCGAACGTGGACGCGTCCACGGGGTCAGCCTCGCCGGTGGCCGTCTCGAGGATCAGCTCACCCGGGCGGGCGTGGCAGGAGATGTGCAGGATGTGGAACCGTTCCTGCTTCAACGCGGCGTGGATGGCCTCGCGGCTGCCCCAGTTCAGGATGCGCACATACGCCCGGCCCCGGCCCTGGCGGCGGGCCGGTTCGACGGCGTCCAGGATGCGGGCGAGTTCGGCCTCGTAGTCGAGCAGTTCGCCGCCGCCGTGCTCCGGGCTCGCGATCACCGCGAGGATGCGCAACGGCCCGGGGATGCCCATCGCCGAGGTGGGCCCGAGGCCGCTGACGGTGCGGTGCAGCTCGACCGAGGGATGCAGCACCAGCGGACGGTCCTCGCCCGGCAGCGTGAGGGTCTCCCACGGCAGCTCCGCGTACTCGCTGGCCAGCGCCGCGGTCTCGGCGGATGTCTCCGGGGTCGCGTCGGTGGGGTCTTCGGCGAGGTCGAGGGCCAGGCGCAGGGAGACGCCGGCGCGTACCGCGGCATCGACCTCGGTGGCCAGGCGGGTCGCGATCTCGTGGGGGAGCAGCCGCTCGCCCAGCATGCGACCCGCCGCGCGCAGCGCCTGGGCCAGCGGTTCCGCGGTGGCGGTCGCCGTCGCCGCGGCTCGCAGGGGCGCCGCTTCGCCACCCGGCCGGCGGGCCCTGGCTCGTTGCATCCGCCAGAGGACCTGCTGGGCGGACCAGTCGAGCCCCGCGGCGGTGCCGGTGACGGTCTTGCCGTCCGGGGCGGTCAGGGTGACGGCGGTTCCGCGGAACCGCAGGGTCGCGTTCCGCGGTCCCTCCGCCACGAACGCCTGCCCGGCCGGCGGACGGATCGTGCCGTCGACGGCGGGCCGCAGGGGCCGCTCGCCGCGCAGAGCCGCGATGAGCTGGCGTACCGCGGCCTTGTAACTGGCCGGATCGGCCGTCTGGCGGAAATCGACCCAGGAACGGGTCGCCAGCATCGGCGGCATCTCCGCGTCCGCGAGCAGCACCGGGATCAGGCGGAAATCGCCCTTGACCGTCCGGTTGAGCATCGCCGCGTACTCCTCGCCGACCCAGCCTCCCGCCATCGAGTGCGGGCTGACCACGACGATGCCCAGGCGCGAATCCCGGATGCCGGCATCCATCCTGTGCACGATGTTCTGCCCGAACTGAACTTCCCACTCGTCGAACCACATGCGCAGCCCGGCGCGCTCCAGGTTCTCCGCGAGCGTGCGCACCCACGGCTGGTCGGGACGCCCATACGAGATGAAGCCGGCAAAACTCCTGTCAGCGTTATGTGTTCCCGTTTCGTCCGACACCGCCACCCCCGTCACAGCCGGGACGATTCCTGACACGTTACGCCCACAGGTCGTTGCCCAACGCATCAGGAGACGGTGTTGGTACGTACTCCGTGAGGTGCGAGTGCTGGGTTTCGCCGAAGGAACGCTATGGCGACTGTGCGATGATGCTACGAGGCTTGTAGCATCATCGCATGGCGCTGTTCGAGGTCCCGGCGATGGATGCGGCCGATGAGCGGGTGCTGGGCGAGCTCGAGGCGCTCCGCGGAACACTTCGCCATCACGTCGCCGAGCCGCGCCGGTGGTTGGGGCAGCTGCGGCGCAGCATGATCGCGGGGGCTGTCCGGGGCTCCAACACGATCGAGGGCCATACGGTCGGACAGGCGGATGCCGAGGCGATCGTCGCCGGCGAGGAGATGCTGACCGAGCACGACGCGCGGACCCGGGCCGCGGTCGCCGGCTACAACGACGCACTGACCTACGTGCTGCAGGCCGCGCGGTTCGAGGTGTTCGGCTATGACCCGATGCTGCTCTCGGCGCTGCATTTCATGATGCTGCGCGGGGAGTTGGACCGCTCGCCCGGCCGTTACCGGCTGGGGCCGATCTGGGTCTCCGGCGCACCGGACAATCCACCCGTCTACACCGGACCGCCGGCGGAGGATGTCCCGTCCCTCATGGTCGAGCTGTGCGGCTGGCTTCAGGACGGCGATCCGGATGCCCCCGGATATGTGCGGGCGGCGATGGCGCACCTGAACCTTGTCAGCGTTCACCCCTGGCGTGACGGCAATGGACGGATGGCCCGCTGCCTGCACACCCTGGTGCTCGCCCGCCAGCTGGTGCTGGCACCGGAGTTCGCCAGCATCGAGGAATGGCTCGGGTCATCTCCGCACAACACGGCGATGTACTACGCGGCGCTTGGCGCGGCACAGGGCGGCCGCTTCCAGCCTGAGCGGGATGCGCATGACTGGGTGCGGTTCTGCCTGCGGGCGCACCATCTGCAGGCCCAGGTGGTGCAGCGACGTCTGGACATGGCGGCCGAGGTCTGGCGGGTCCTGGCGGAGCGGGTCGCGATGGCCGGGCTCGGTGAGCGCACGATCGCGGCTGTGTACGCCGCCGCCCGGCCGGATGGCGTGCGCCGCACCACCTACATGCGCGACGAGGGGCTCACCCGTGACCAGGCGATCCGTGACCTTCAGGCGCTCCGGGCCGCGGGGCTGATCGAGGAAGCCGGGCATGGCCGCACCCAGCGCTACCTCGCCGCCGGCCCGGCCGCCCAGGCCGAACGGGCCGCCCGTGTCGCGATCACCAGCCAGCCGCTGCGTGATCCTTACGGCGACGCCTGAACCCGCTTCGTCACCCGGAGGTGGCGCGGGCAGGGCGCGGGGGCCATCCGACGGGTCAGGTGGGGTCGGGCGGGAACGACGACGCCGCGGCGCCCGAGGGCTGGATACCGATCTGCGGGAGATCGGTGCCAGGCCCGGTGGACGCCGCGGCGTGGAAGGTCGGTCGGGTGGACGCTGGTGAAGCTAGGCCGCTAGGAAGCGGCGGTCTCGCGCTCCCGCTCGCGGGCCCGCATGTCGCGGCGGAGCTCCGGGGGCAGCGCGAACAGGAGGTGCTCGTCGGCGGAGGTGATCTCCTCGACGTCAGCGAAGCCGCGCTCGGCGAGCCAGGCCATGACGCCGGTGACGAGTTCCTCGGGGACGGAGGCGCCGGAGGTGACGCCGACGGTCTCGACCCCGTCGAGCCAGCTGTCCTGAACCTCGGTGGAGTCGTCCACCAGGTAGGAGGCCGGGGCGCCGGCGTCGAGGGCGACCTCGACGAGGCGGACGGAGTTCGAGGAGTTGGCCGAGCCGACGACGATCAGGAGCTCGACCTTGTCGGCGATGTCCTTGACGGCGACCTGGCGGTTCTGGGTGGCGTAGCAGATGTCCGAGTTCGGCGGACCCTGCAGCAGCGGGAACCGCTCCCGCAGAGCGTTCACCGTGGTCATCGTCTCGTCGACGGACAGGGTGGTCTGGGAGAGGAAGGCGACGTGCTCGGGGTTGCGGACGACGACGTGCGCGGCGTCCTCCGGACCGTCGACCAGGTGAATACGCTCGGGCGCCTGCCCGGTGGTACCCACGACTTCCTCGTGACCCTCGTGGCCGATCAGGAGGATGTCGTAATCCTCCCGAGCGAAACGGCGCGCCTCGGAGTGGACCTTGGTGACCAGGGGGCACGTCGCGTCGATGGTGCGCAGCTGACGCGTGGCGGCCTCCTCGTGCACTGTCGGCGCCACACCGTGCGCGGAGAACACGACGGTGGCACCTTCGGGCACTTCGTCCGTCTCATCGACGAAGATTGCGCCCTTGGCTTCCAACGTCCTGACGACGTGCAGGTTGTGCACAATCTGCTTGCGCACATAGACAGGTGAGCCGTAGAGCTCCAGCGCCTTCTCCACGGTCACGACAGCTCGATCGACACCGGCGCAGTAGCCGCGCGGCTTGGCAAGAAGGACCCGGCCCATGCAGGGCAGTCTACGCGGTCAGGGCCGTTCGCCAAGAGGCTCGGGGGATGCATCACCCTCTGGTGAACCCGTCCTCACCGGTCCGGGCAAGGGCCGTTCGGTGGCGTTCGGGGTGGCTTCACGGCCGTCCGAAAAGTTGTCGGACGTCCCCGCTACGGTGCCCCACATGGCCTTGACCTCGACACCCGAGCAGCCCTTGCCGGTGCGCACCGTCTCGCGCGCGGTCGGGGAGTGGATTCACCGGCTCGGCCGGGTGTGGGTCGAGGGGCAGGTGACGCAGCTGGTGCGGCGGCCCGGAATGGGCACTGTTTTCCTCACCCTTCGGGACCCCGTGGCGGATATCTCCTTGCGGGTCACCTGCCCACGTGCTGTGTGCGACGCGGTGGGTCCCGCGCTGGTCGACGGGGCGCGGGTGGTGGTGTGGGGCAAGCCGTCGTTCCACCCGGGGCGCGGCACGCTTTCCCTGGCGGTGACGGAGATTCGCCCGCTCGGCGTCGGGGCGCTGCTGGCCCGGCTCGAGCAGCTGCGGGCCACGCTCGCCGCCGAAGGGCTGTTCGCGGCGTCCCGCAAACGCCGCCCGCCGTTCCTGCCGGCGGTCGTCGGGCTGATCACGGGGCGGGCGAGCGCCGCCGAGCGCGATGTCGTGGAGAACGCGCGTCGGCGCTGGCCGGCGGTGCGCATCGAGCTGCGTGAGGTGGCGGTGCAGGGCCCGCTGGCCGTCGGCCAGGTGATCGAGGCGCTGCGCGATCTCGACGCGCGTCCCGAGGTGGAGGTGATCGTCATCGCGCGCGGCGGCGGCTCACTGGAAGACCTGCTGCCCTTCTCGGACGAGGCGTTGCTGCGGGCGGTCGTGGCGGCGCGAACCCCGGTCGTGTCGGCCATCGGACATGAGCAGGACGCCCCGCTGCTCGACTTCGTGGCGGATCTGCGGGCCTCCACGCCGACCGACGCGGCCAAACGGGTCGTGCCCGACGTCGGCGAACAGGCGGCGGCGGTCAGCCAGCTGCGCACCCGCGGGCGGCGAGCCCTCGGCCACCGGCTCGAGCGGGAGGAACGTCGGCTCGCAGACCTGCGCCGCCGGCCCGTCCTCGCCGCCCCCTGGGGCGAGCTGGATCGCCGCCAGCAGGACGTCACGGCGTTGCGGGCCCGCGCCCGCCGCTGCGTCGGCCACGCCCTCGAGGTCGCCGAGCGTGATGTCGTGGCGAGCCGGGCACGGATGCGGGCGCTCTCGCCGGCGGCCACGCTCGAACGCGGCTATGCCGTGGTCCAACGGGCGTCCGACGGGGCGGTCCTGCGGCAGCCCGGCGAGGTGACGGTGGGCGACGGCCTCGCCGTGCGGGTAGCCGGCGGCCAGCTACACGCCGTCGTCGCGGACGCCTGACGCCCCGGCCCCGGCCCCGGCGCCAGCGGGTCGTGCGGGGTCGGCGGCGGCCAGGCGGGCGCGGGCGCCGTCGAGGAACGCCTGGCAGGCGTGCGCGAGCTGTTCGCCGCGTTCCCACAGCGCGAGCGACTGCTCCAGCGTCACACCACCGGCCTCCAGCTGGTGGACGACCTCCTCCAGCTCCGCCCGGGCCTGCTCATAGCTGGCCGGTGACCGCGGCGCATCCGGGACACCCGAGGTGGGAGCACCGGCTGGTGACGATGCGTCGTGCTCGCCGTCGTCGCCCTGGGGCGCGCGGTCGGTGGGTCGAGTGCCAGCTTTGTCACTACGTGTCGTGGTCCGGGAACTTTCCGGCATTGCCACCTCCGGGCCGTCGTGCGATCAATTCTTTGTCAATGTGGACCCCCGGGCCGACCGCGCCGCCGCGGCGCCTCCGGCGCGTCCAGACGCATTCCCGCCAGCCCATCCACCAGTATTGCGGACGCGATCCGCCGCACCTCGGTGGTGTGTCCGCCGATGAAATCCCACCCGCACTTCACGCAACGTGGTACCAATCCGTGGACAATAATGGTCGTAGTGGGATGGTCCGGGAAAGATCTATAGTACAAGGTCACCGGTGTGCGGGATGACCGGAGCGCAAGGTCGCTGAGGTGCGAGGTCGCTGAGGTGCGAGGTCACCGACGTTCGAGGTCACCGCGAGACGTTTCCGATTCACGGTGTCCGGCTCGCGCCGGCTCCGTCTGGCTGACCGCTCCGCCGCGGGTGGTCCGGAGGTAACACGCATGCCCGGCGCACGTCCGACACCCCAACGCCCGGCTGTGGGTGCTCCCGCCAGCCGGCGGCCCCGGTCCGCCGCGCCCCTGAGTCGCCGGTGGCCCTCGCGGCCCGGTGATTCCCTTCGGTCACTGCGATCCGCGCGGCCGCTGGTCCGGCGGGCGGCGGGCCTGGTACTCGGCCTGGCGGTGCTGATTCCCGTGGCCACGGCGCTGGGCGACGGGCAGGACGGGCATCCGGGCGGCCCGCCGTCGGTCGCCGCGGGCATCGCCGAGCGCTGACGACACCCGCCCTCGCCGGTCCTGGGCGGGGAGGCGACGGGGTTCCCCGTTGGGTCGGTCCGGCCGGACGGGCGCGCCGCCGATATCGGCGCACATCTTTGACATAACGGTCTGGCCGTCACCCCGGCGGCTGACCTCACGCGCAAGCGCGCAATTGCGCTCCGTCCACTGCACAGTCGGCCACCACCCATACGAGCCGCGGCGGCGGACCCGCGCACAGAATCAGGTGAAGGATTTCGGCGCCATTCGCCCGTCAAGGCGCCATCCGACTGTCAACTCCATCCGACTGTCAATAGGCCAGGACCCGTCATTAGGCGTCGCCGGGCCAGGCGGGGTTCTGGTGGCGACGAGCGGTCAGGTGGTGGGTTCGACGGGGCGCAGGGCGCGGGCGAGGGTGATCAGGTCCGCCTGGGTGGCGCCGCCGCCCTTGCCGTCACCGTCGTCGAGGACGATCGTGACGCCGCCCTGGGTGTGCGTGATCGCCACATGGCCGTGATGGTCGGGGCGGGCCTGCCAGGACTCCCCGTTGACGTCCACCGTGCCGCTGCTCGGGCGGTCGCCGAGCAGGGTCTGCACGGCGTCCGGCGCGTTGGTCTCGCGCAGACGGGCGAACGTGCGGTGACCGGAGCGGTCGATGACGTAACCGATCGAGGCCTGCGCGGTCTGGCTGCTCGAGGAGCTGCTCACCGGCAGCTGCACCCGCAGCGACGTGGGCTTCCACACATCCGCCGGCAGGCCGACGGGCAGCACGGGCGTGAAGGGGGACTGCCGGGCGAAGGCCGCCATGGGCTGGGCCGTCGCGACGACCTTGATCGCCTGTTCGTTGTTGCCGCGGGGCATCACGAAGATGACGAAGATCGCGACGCCGGCCATGACCACGCCGAGGGAGAGAACCATGTCGCGGACAGTTTCCTGGCCGCGCCGCTGTCGTTGTGCCACGACCCCATCTTCCAGGTACCGGCCGCCGAACGGGGCGCCGGGACCGACCGCACAGGCCACATCCGGGCCATCGACCGGTCACCACCCGGTCGCCAGCCGCCGCCACCGGCCCGCCGCCGACGGCACGGCGGGTGGTCGCGCACCCGTGTGGGACGTATGGCCTGACCTGCGGCGCGACGCCTGGGCCGAGAACGTACTCGGGCGGCCGTCACGCCCCCTCCGCGTGACGCCCGCCCGATCGCAGCGTTTGACGCCGAGTGGGGCCCGAAGGTTGCGCCGCAGTTCTCGGCGATGTGAATGTCGTTCGGATGACAGCCCGGATGGCCGCTGCGGCCGGGTCTGCCGGGTCCTGCGCAGTAGGCTGATCGGATGCCAGCTCCGCCCCGCGGACGGCTATCTCGGGCGTCCAAGGGGTAGTCGAACTAGGCTCAGCGCCGTGCCTTCCGACGCTCACGCCACCGCCGCCAGCCCCACCGCCGGCCCCGACGCGGGGTCGGCTGCCGCGGCCGGGTCCGATCCCAACGCCGTTCCCGACACGCTGGCCGTGCAGGGGCAGGCACCGGACCGTAACCTCGCGCTCGAACTCGTCCGGGTCACCGAGGCCGCGGCGCTCGCCGCCGCACGCTGGGTCGGCCGGGGCGACAAGAACGGGGCCGACGGCGCCGCGGTCGACGCGATGCGCCGGCTCGTGGGCACCGTGTCGATGCGCGGCGTGGTCGTCATCGGCGAGGGGGAGAAGGACGAAGCCCCCATGCTGTTCAACGGCGAGCAGGTCGGCTCGGGCGAGGGCCCCGACTGCGATGTCGCCGTCGACCCGGTGGACGGCACGACCCTGACCGCCAAGGGCATGAACAACGCGGTGTCGGTCATGGCCGTCAGTGAACGTGGCTCGATGTACGACGCGACCGCCTGCTTCTACATGGAGAAGCTGGTCACCGGTCCGGAAGCGGCCGACGTGGTGGACATCACCGCCTCCGTCGAGGACAACGTGCGGGCCGTGGCCAAGGCGAAGGCGATCCATCCGCGCGATGTCACGGTCGTCGTGCTCGACCGGCCGCGGCACACCGAACTGGTCGCCGAGATCCGCGCCTCCGGCGCCCGGGTCAAACTGATCTCGGATGGTGACGTCGCCGGCGCCGTGATGGCCGCCAGCGCCGGCACTGGCGTCGACCTGCTGCTGGGTATCGGTGGCACCCCCGAGGGGATCATCACGGCCTGCGCGGTGACCTGCCTCGGTGGTGTGATCCAGGGACGGCTGTGGCCGCGCGACGACGCCGAGCGTCAGAGGCTCCTCGAGACCGGACAGGACCCCAGCCGGGTGCTGTCCACCCGGGATCTCGTGGCCAGCGACAACGTCTTCTTCGTCGCCACCGGAATCACCGATGGCGAGCTGCTCGCCGGGGTACGGTACCGGCCAGGTGGCGCCAGCACGTCCTCGCTGGTCATGCGGTCGCGCTCGGGCACCATCCGGCGGGTGGACAGCCAGCACCAGCTCACCAAGCTGCAGGCGTACTCCACCGTCCCGTTCTAGGCGGCAGCGGCGGGGAGGCATACGAAGCGTGACGGTACCCTCACCCAGTTCTCCCGGCGCCGGCCCGCGCCACCGCCCCCGTCTGTTGGATCGGCTGGATCGGCCGGGTCCGCATGGCAGCGCGGCGGAGGTCCGCACCCTGGGGGCGGCCGCCCGCCGGTTTCTGCGTCATCCCCGGCCACCGGTGCTGCTTGGCTGTGTCGGCACGCTCGCCGCGGTCCGGTTCAGCCGCGGGTCCTGGCGGCTGCGGCGTGACGGCGCCATCGTCTGCGGTGCCGTGCTCGCCCAGCCGTTCGTCGAGTGGGGTGTGCACCGCCTGCTGTTGCACGCGAGCCCCGGGACCAGGTTCGGTTCGGTCGGTTACCAGCTGGCCGGGCATGGCCACGAACAGCATCATCAGGACCCGACGAACCTGGACACGATGTTCCTGCGCCCCCGCGAGGTGCTGACCGGCACCGCGCTGGGGCTCGCCCCGGCCGCCTTCGGCCCGGTCTGGCTGTCCACCGGCACGTTGTGCGCCGCCGTCGGCGTCCTCGCCTACGACTGGACGCACTTCCTGCTGCACACCCGCGTCCCGCCGCGCTCGCGCTACCACCACGCCCTGTGGCGCGGGCACCGACTGCACCACTACCGCAACGAGCGGTACTGGCTCGGCGTCACCAGCCCACTCGGGGATCTCGTCCTGCGGACAGCCCCCCACCGGGACGCCGTGGCCCGGTCACCCGCCAGCGGCTGATCCGGCCTGCGCGGCCTCGACCGAGGACGACAGCGCTGTGAGGCCACAACCCACTGTCTCGAGGCCGGCCGTCTCGAGGCTGGCTGGGTCGAGACCGGCCGGGTCGCCGTCGTCCACCGGGCCAGGGCACGCGGCCGCGAGGTCGACCGGGTCGAGCCGAGCCGGAGCGAGGCCGCCGGGGCGCAGGTCCGTGCGACCCAGGCGGGGGCGGAACGGGCCGACGGTCCGGCCGATGCGGCGCAGGCGCGGCAGCCGGTCGGTGCCGGGCACGGGATGTGGCTCGCAGCGTCCGAAACCGCCGAGCCAGGCCACCAGCCGGCTGTCGGCGGTGGTGGCGTCGACCGTCAGCCGAGCCAGGGCGAACCGGTCGTCGTGCGGATGGGACAGGACCTCGCGGACCGCGCAGGCCGAACTGTAACCGGCGGAGATCACCAGTTTTCGGACGGAAAGGTCGTATCCGCCGCCTGGGTAGGCGAAGGTCCGTGGCTCGTCACCGACCGAACCGGCGAGTCGCCGCCGGGAAAGGGTCAGCTCGGTGATGACATCGGTGCGGGCCAGTTCATTGAGTGGCCGGCCGGTATGTCCGGAACCGCCGATCTCGATTCCCAGGCCGCGGATGCGGTGCAGGTCCGTCCGGTGGAAATAGCCCGGATCGTCCACCCGGGAACTGGTGACGAACACGGTCGCGGTCAGTCCGAACTCGACGAGCAGGCGCAGCGCGGTCATTGTCATCCCGCCGCCGTCATCAATCGTGATGACGAGCGGCCGAGGTGGAGCCGCGGACGAACCGGCCGTGCTCATGTAGCCCGAGAGGCTCATCGTCTGCCGACCGGACGCCGCGATCAGCTGGCAGTGCCGGGCGAAGGCGGTCAGCATCATCGGACGACGCCGGGAACCACGGGACGGCTGCGGATCAAAGGAGCGGTACCGCAGAATAGGTACCAGCTGCCGATGGTCGGACGGATACTGCCCGGCCGTCACCATGGACGGGTGACACGACATCGCAGACCGGCCGCTATCGCCCCGGCGGATGTCCTCGGTGCGAACGACAAGGAGACCTCCCTGCGGGTGCCGCGGCTGTGGGTGCGGCACGGGTGAACGACACCGAAGTGCGTCCGAGGGGTGGATCCGAGATGGTCATACCGTGGTGGGGATGGAATGTAGCACGGGCGGCTGCAAAGGCGAGTGATGTGCCAGCGGCGGGCATCCGGCCGACCGTCGCCACCCCGCCGTCCGGGTGTCATTTAAACGTATTACGATTTTTTCTGGCTATCTTTGTGCCACTTCCATAGGGTGCTGGGTGGCCGAGCGTGGGGCTGGCATCGCGCCGTCAGCGAGGCGCGGGGGCCTCTCCGGACGGGGCGGGCGGGGCGGGCGGCTCGGAGTGCCGGTGGCGCGGCCGAAGGTGGGAGAAGCCCGGGCAGGCGCACAGCGCGCAGTCATTGCCCTTGCGGTAGTGCTGGTGATCGGTGCGGCTGTGGCCGCAGCGACACCTGTCCCACCAGGATGAGCGCATGGATGGATGTCCCTCCATCAGTGCTGCGGACGGCCTCGGCGCTCGTTCGGGTGGGTGGCGGACGCCCGGAGGCGTTCCCGGCGAGCGATCTGCGCCCGGCGGCCGCGAAACAGGGCGATCAGCAGGACCAGGAGGAACGCCGCCAGCAGGATCGGCGCGTGCAGGATCAGCTCCGAGGCGATGTCGATCACTTTGTCCCGAAGGCCCGAACTGCCGCTACCGGTCGAGGGGTGCAGGTAGCCCACCCCGATGGTGATGAGCGCGAACACCAGCGGCGGCATGATCACCACGCCGAGCAGGTCGTCGGTGTGGACCCGCAGGGCGACCAGGACGCAGGCGCCGATGAACAGGAGGCCGAAGGCGTACTTCAACGAGCCGAAGATCGCGGTGTCGATCGCGGCGCCGATCCCGCCGAGGACCAGAACCACCAGTGCGGTGCCCAGCGCCGTCAGACCGCGCCGGCTCCCCGTGACCAGGGTGGACGGCGCTCCGCCCGGGCGGCCGCGCGAACCGCGGACATACGGATCGTCGAACCGGTCGGCGCGCGGGGATCTGCCCGGCGGCCTGGCTGACTGCCGATGTGGCGGCACACTCACGAACGCAAGGTACCGCCCGCGGATTTCCTGTGCGTCAGGACGATGGATCCGACGGCGTTCCCCCCGCCCGCGTTGGAGCAATCCGTGTTCGAATCACTGCTTTGTGTTATGATTGGGTAGCTTTTCTGAGCTTTTGTCCTCGATGTTCGCCTGTCGGGTATCCGCCAGCCGGCCGGTCTCTGGTATCCGCTGGCCGTCGGGAAGCAGCTCGGCGGCTGACAGCGGGCGTACCCCCGTCTCGACCGGACCGGGGCTGGGCAGTGCGCCCTCGACCACGTTCATCGCGGCCAGCCGGCGGGCGGGGGTCAGGACGCGGCTTTCCAGCGAGCCGACGGTGGCGTTGAACTCCCCGACCGCGCGGCCCAGGGAGCGGCCGAGCCGGTCGAGGTGCTCACCGAGCGTGCCGAGTCGGGTATAGAGATCGCGGCCGAGCTCGAAGATCTCCCGGGTGCGAGCGGTGAGCGCCTCCTGGGTCCAGGCGTACGCGATCGTGCGCAGCATCGCGATCAGCGTGGTCGGCGTCGCGATGATCACCTTGCGGGCGGCGGCGTGCTCCAGCAGCCCGGGGTCGTGGTCGAGCGCGGGGGCGAGGAACGCCTCCGCCGGCACGAACAGCACGACGAACTCCGGTGAGGACGCCAGCGCCCGCCAGTACGACTTGGCGGAGAGCCCGTCGACATGAGTGCGCAGGTGGCGGGCGTGCGCGGCCATCCGCTCGGTACGGAACCGCTCGTCGGTGCTTTCGGCGGCGTCGAGGAAGGCCGCCAGCGGAACCTTCGCGTCGACGACGACATTGCGCCCACCGGCCAGGTGCACCACCATGTCGGGCCGCAACGGCCCGTCATCACCCTGGACGGTGAGCTGCTCGGTGAAGTCACAGCGGTTGAGCATCCCGGCGACCTCGGCGACCCGGCGTAGCTGCATCTCCCCCCACGCCCCCCGGGCCTGCGGGCGGCGCAGGACGGTGACGAGCGCGGCGGTCTGCGTACGCAGGTTCTCCGACGCCTCCCGGGCGAACCGGACCTGCTCCACCAGCGACGCGTACGCCTCGGTGCGGGCGGTCTCCAGCTCGCGCAGCCGCCCCTCCATCCGGCCGAGGGCGTCGGCCAGCGGGCTCACCATGCTCTCCACGGCGGCGCGGCGGGCGTCGAGATCGCCGCGGGCGCGGGCACCGGCCTCGTCGAACCGGGCGGTGGCGAGTTCGACGAGCTGCTGGCTCGCCCCGGCCAGGGCCTGGGCGGACAGCGCCTGAAAGCTCTCCGCGAGCCGCTGCTGGCTCTGTTCGACCAGGGCGACCCGCTCGCCCGCCGACCGTTTCTCGTACGCCAGCGCCGTGCGCAGACCCGACACGTCGGCCTCGGCGAGCTGTGCGCGCTCCAGGGCGGCGGCGTTCGCCGCGCGGGCCTCGTCCCGCTCACGCAGCACCGTCGCGTGGGCGCCGGAGAGAGCGGCGTGGCGCGGATCGGCCAGCGCCCGGGCGGCGAGGAAGCCGCCGACGGCACCGAGCACCAGCCCGACGAGAGTCAGCAGCGCGCTGGTCGTGTCCACACCGCAAGGCAATCACGTGCGTCCGACAGGTCCGCCTCCGGTCCAGGCGGTGGCGGCGGCGGTGACTCCGGGGGCGGCGGCCGGACGGTGGCGGTGGTGCCGGTGACGGCGGCGCGGCCAGCGGGTTGGACGGCCCGTAGACTGATCCGCCATGGGTCTGTCGATCGGAATCGTGGGGTTGCCCAACGTCGGCAAGTCCACGTTGTTCAATGCCCTGACCCACAACGACGTGCTCGCGGCGAACTACCCGTTCGCGACGATCGAGCCGAACGTCGGTGTGGTCGGTGTGCCCGATCCGCGGCTGAGCCAGCTCGCCACGCTGTACAACAGCGCCCGCGTGGTGGCGGCGACGGTGAGCTTCGTCGACATCGCCGGTCTCGTCCGGGGCGCGTCCGAGGGGCAGGGCCTGGGCAACCGGTTCCTGGCGAACATCCGCGAGTCCGATGCGATCTGCCAGGTCGTGCGGGTGTTCTCCGACCCCGACGTGGTCCACGTCGAGGGCAAGGTGGACCCGCCCAGCGACATCGAGACGATCAACACCGAGCTCATCCTCGCCGATCTGCAGACTCTCGACACACGGCTGCCCAGGCTCGAGAAGGAAGCCCGCGTCGACAGGTCCAAGCAGCCGCTGCTCGCCGCGGTGCAGGCCGCCCGGGAGGTCCTCGACGCGGGGCGGACGATCTCGTCCGAACCGAAGATCGACCGGGAGGCGCTGCGGGAGCTGTTCCTGCTGACGGCCAAGCCGTTCCTCTACGTGTTCAACGTCGATGAGGACGTCCTCGCCGACCCCGGTAAGCACAAGGAGCTCGTGGATTCGGTCGCTCCGGCCGACGCGATCGTGCTGTGCGCCAAGGTCGAGGCCGAGCTCGCCGAACTGGACGACGCCGACGCCGTCGAGCTGCTGGAATCCCTCGGCCAGAGCGAGAGCGGCCTGGCCCAGCTGGCCCGGATCGGCTTTCACACCCTCGGCCTGCAGACCTACCTGACCGCAGGCCCGAAGGAAGCCCGCGCCTGGACGATCACCGCCGGCTCCACCGCCCCCGAGGCCGCCGGCGTCATCCACACCGACTTCCAGCGTGGCTTCATCAAGGCCGAGATCGTCTCCTACGGCGACCTGATGGCCGCCGGCTCCATGGTCGCGGCCCGGGCCGCCGGCAAGGTCCGCATGGAGGGCAAGGACTACGTCATGGCCGACGGCGACGTCGTGGAGTTCCGCTTCAACGTCTGACCGGGCACCGGCCGGTTGCGACCGTCCGGACCAGGCCTGTCAGGCCCGTCCGACCCGTCAGGATCAGGGCAGGTCGCCGGCGCGGTCGATGACTCGGCCGGAGGGCGAGCCGGGCGCCTCGGTGGCAAGGGCGACGATGGCGTCCGTGCCCTCGGTGACCGTCTGGGTGCCGTTGTGGCCGTTGAGATCGGTCGCGGTGTAACCGGGGTCGACGGCGTTGATCCGCACGCCGGGCAGGGCCTTCGCGTACTGGGTGGTGAGCATGGTCAGCGCCGCCTTGGACGCGCAGTAGAGCGGGGCGTTCACCGTCGACTCCACCCGCGACGGATCATGGGTGAGGGCGAGTGAACCCAGCCCGCTGGTGACGTTGATGATCACGGGGTCCGGGGAGCGGCGCAGCAGCGGCAGGAACGCCGAGGTCGTGCGGATCGCACCGAACAGGTTGACGTCGAAGAGCCGCTGGGCGTCGGCACTGGTGATGCTGTTCGGGTCCTCCTGCGGGCTGAGCATGCCGGCGTTGTTGATCAGAACGTCAAGGGTGCCCTCGTGCCGCTCGATGTCGGCGGCGGCGGTCGCGACGGACGTGTCGTCGGTGATGTCGATGGGCACGAAGCGCACCCCGAGGTCGGCCGCCGCCGCCGCGCCCCGCTCCTGGTCGCGGGCCCCGAGCACCACGGTGTGCCCGGCCTCGACGAGCCGGCGGGTGGTCTCGCGGCCAAGACCCTTGTTCGCTCCGGTGATGAATGTGATGGTCATGTGTCCATCGTCACCCGCTTCGCCTCGCCATGCTCACCGGCGTCACGACCGTCCTTTCCACCCCTGGGTGCGAACCGGTCGGGCGCGGGGTCCGCGCGGGGTACAACCCGAGGCAGGAGCGCGGAGTCGGGCAGGAGGCTGGTGCAGGTGACCGTCGACGAGAAACCGGCACCGGACGAGCAGGTGATCTGCCATCTGGTCGAACGTTCGGCCTGGTCGGTGGGGGCGGCGGGCTACCGGCCGGCGAGCCTCGGGGCCGAGGGGTTCATCCACTTCTCCACCCCGGCGCAGGTGCTCGCCACCGCCAACCGGTACTACCGGGGACGGGACGACCTGCTGCTCGTCGTGGTCGACCCGCGGCGGCTGAGCGCCCCGTTGCGCTGGGAGCCGCCCGCGCCGCCGCCGTCCAGCGTCGCCGGGCCCGCCGCGGCGCCGGCCGGGGCCCCGGGGGGGGCGCCGTTTGCGTCCCGGTCGGATCGGTACGCCGGTACGGCCCTGTCCACTTCCCCGGCGCCATGTCGTGCGTCG